>DAORKJ010000070.1:0-20541 GCA_035439505.1 Chitinophagales bacterium | reverse complement strand
GGAATACATTTTTATCCTATATAATTGGTGTTGACCGCGTATTTGAAATAGCAACCGGTTCGTTTAAAGAAAATGCAGGTGGTTTCGCCATTATGATGGTATTTACCTTCGCATTTTATGGCGTGTTTGCATTTTTGCGCGAGCAGGTTTGTACGTTCGCTTGTCCTTATGGACGTTTACAAGGTGTATTACTCGATAAATTTTCAGTAATTGTTGCCTACGATTATAAACGCGGTGAACCAAGAGGTCACCTTAAACATGGAGAAGAAGCTAAACAATTGGGCGATTGTATCGACTGTGGTTTATGTGTTCGGGTTTGTCCAACCGGTATCGATATCAGAAACGGCACCCAATTAGAATGTGTTAACTGCACAGCTTGTATCGATGCGTGTGATAGCATCATGGATAAAATTGAAAAACCAAGAGGCCTCATCAGATATACTTCGGAAAACAATATTGTTACCGGTGAAAAACTGAAGTTTACTCCACGTATGAAAGCATTATCTATTGTGCTGTTTATTTTGGTGGCGGTATTGACAGTTATGCTGGTAACACGTAAAGACGTTACAGCAACCGTAACTCGTGCTTCAGGACAATTGTATCAAAAACGCGATAGTGTGTATATTACCAATTTATATAATATCAAAATTGCCAATAAAACACACGAAGGATTTCCAATTCATTTGAAAGTAGAAAACATGGACGCTAAAATTGAAATGATTGGAAAAGAAGTGAGTATTGAAAAAGAATCATTAGCTGAAGGTACCTTCTTTATTGTCATGCGACGTGATCAAATTAAAACAATGAAAACTGATTTGGAGATTGGCGTGTATAACGATGAAGAACGAATCAGAACAGTAAAAGCATCATTTTTAGGACCTGTTTCAAAAAAATAAAACTATGAGCTGGGGAAAAATTCTTTTAGTAGCTTACGTGACATTTGTTGGCGTAATGTTGTTTATGGTAGTAAAAAGTTTTCAGCAAGATTATGATTTGGTAACGCCGGATTATTATGCTGCAGAACTTAAATTCCAAGACCAAATAGATGCATCTAAAAATGCCGCTATATATAGAGATTCGATAGTGATTGAACCAACAGACGCTGTAGTTAATTTGCAGTTTCCTGTCGCGTTCAGAACTAGTACAAGCGGTCAGGTATATTTTTATAAAGCATCTGATTCAGACAGAGATGTTATTCAGCCACTCGAATTAGATGGAAGTGGAAAACAACAATTTAATCGCACCACTTTTGAAAAAGGATTTTATACCGTAAAAATTTCCTGGACAAAAGATAATGTGCAATATTATACCGAAAAAGAACTCTATTTGTGAATGGATTATTGATAACGGCTTTTGTTACCGGTCTTTTCGGTAGTTTACACTGCGCAGGTATGTGCGGACCACTGGCCTTATCTTTTAATTTACACAGCAAAGGAAATGCACTGGTAAACGGATTAATCTATAATATCTCCAGAATATTCGCCTATGTGTTATTGGGTTTTATATTTGGTGCCATAGGGTTGAGTTTTAGTTTTGCAGGATGGCAACAAGTGGCTTCAATTGTTTCAGGGTTTGTTATTTTACTTATTATTTTTTTCCAACAATGGTCCTCTGCTCAACCGGGATTTAAATGGCTCGAAAAATATAATAACTACATAAAAAAGAAAATCGGGCATTCATTATCACAATCAGGTGTGAAAGGAATTGCCACTTTAGGATTTTTTAATGGATTATTGCCATGTGGTTTAGTGTATCTTGCTTTGGCAGGTGCAGTAGCGGGTGGTGGAATTTTAATTGGTGGTGGATATATGTTATTGTTTGGATTAGGCAATTTACCACTCATGTTTGTTTTTTCTGCTTTTGGCAATTATCTGGGCTTGCAAAAAAAATTATTAATCAGACGTTACCTTCCGGCATTTAGTGTGATGATTGCAGTTCTGTTAATACTTCGTGGTTTAAATCTCGGCATCCCATATATCAGTCCTGAATTTGATACTACACCTACTTTATCGGCTTCTCAGCCGCATGTTACTTGTCATAAGTAATACATAGCCCACAGTTTTATTAATTTCGCAGGTATGAATTTGTTTGAAATAATTAATTATCTCGAATCTATTGCACCGTTATCGTTGCAGGAAAGTTATGACAATGCAGGTTTAATAACCGGAAATAAGCAGATGGAAGTAACCGGCATATTAATTTGTCTGGATTCTACGGAAGCGGTAATAGATGAGGCGATAGCCAAGCAATGTAATGTTGTTATTGCGCATCATCCCATTATTTTCGGCGGACTTAAAAAACTAACAGGTAGCAATTACATCGAAAAAACAATCATCAAAGCCATCAAACACGATATTGCTATTTATGCTATACATACTAATTTGGATAATATTCGCGCAGGAGTAAATGCGAAAATTGCCGAAAAATTGGGTTTACAGCATACCAAAGTGCTCGCTCCCAAAGGCGGATTGCTAAAAAAATTAGTCACTTTTGCCCCTGAAGCCAATGCCGGAGATGTCCGTTTTGCCTTATTTGAAGCCGGCGCAGGTCATATTGGCCATTATGATCATTGCAGTTTTAGCTTGGAAGGTACTGGCACTTTCCGCGGAGATGCAACAACCAATCCCTATGTTGGAACCAGAGGAGAAGACCATTTTGAGGCCGAAGTCAGAATTGAGGTGATTTACCCGGCTTACCTTCAGTCTAAACTACTAACCGCCTTAATACATGCTCACCCTTATGAAGAGGTAGCTTACGACATATACAGTTTAGACAACAAATTTCAGGAAGTTGGCGCTGGGCTAATCGGAACCTTGCCTGAACCACTGGATGCCCTCACATTTTTACAAGAAGTGAAGGAAAAAATGGCTTGTGGCGCTGTCCGATATACCAAATTACCCGAACATCCGGTCCAAAAAGTGGCTATTTGCGGGGGTTCCGGGGCATTTTTATTAAAAGACGCTATGGTGGCAGGAGCAGAGGTGTTTATCACGGCAGACTTCAAGTACCACCAGTTTTTCGACGCCAATAACAAGATTGTAATAGCCGATATTGGGCATTATGAGAGTGAACAATACACAATTGAATTGATTTCCGACATATTGATGAAAAAATTTGCTACCTTTGCGGTTCATTTGTCAAAAATTAACACTAATCCTATTAACTACCTATAAACTATGGCAGCAGTGAAGGAAATGTCCGTAAAGGAAAGCTTACAGGCGCTTTGGAAACTCCAAAAGATACATTCCAAAATCGACGATATTACCATCTTAAAGGGCGAACTTCCAATGGAGGTAAGCGATTTAGAAGATGAAATTGTTGGTTTAGAAACCCGTATGCATAAGTTAGAAGCGGAGTTGAAGGAAATTGAAACCGATATTTCCGGTCGCAAAACAACGATTGCAAACGCTAAAACGCAGATTAAAAAATACGAAACCCAGCAAAATGCGGTTAAAAACAGCCGTGAATTTGATGCCCTCACCAAAGAAATCGAATTGAATAAATTGGATATCGAATTGTGTGAGAAAAAAATGAAAGAAGCGGGTTTTCTGAAAGATGCTAAAGCAAAAGCAATTGAAGATGCGAAAGAGGTATTTGAAAACAAGAAAAAAGACCTCAAAAAGAAAAAAGAAGAATTGGAACGCATCATAGAGGAAACTGAAAAAGAAGAAGCTGATTTTGCGAAAAAAGCAGATAAAGCTGAAAAAGAAATCGAAGAGCGTTTAATGGGTGCATATTACCGCATTCGTTCATCATATCGCAACGGTTTAGCAGTAGTTGCCGTTTCACGTAACTCTTGCGGCGGTTGTTATGCGGTTGTTCCGCCTCAGCGTCAGGCTGAAATCAAACAGGCTAAAAAAATCATCATTTGCGAACACTGTGGTCGTATTTTGGTTGATGAAGCCGCTATGGATGCATAAGTTAATTTAACACATCATATTGATAAATGCCATGAAGAATTATATCATCATATTCTTCGTGGCATTTTGTTTTCCTGTCATCTCCCATGCGCAGCAATACGATTTTAATAAACGTTGTATTGATGCCTATACCTACATTCAGGAATTGCGTTTCGAAAAAGGAAGGCAATTGTTAGAGCTGGAGAAAAAAGAAAATCCCAAAAACCTCATTCCGTATTACGTTGAAAATTATATCGACTTTTTAACGACATATATCAACGAAAATGAAGCGGAATTTGATAAGCTGGAACCTAATAAAACGATTCGCCTCGACAAACTCAAAACCGGCGACCAGCAATCTCCTTATTATTTATATTGCCAGGCCGAATTGTTAATTCAGTGGTCGTTTTCAAAACTCAAATTTGAAGAATATTTATCAGCCTTTACCGATGTGCGCAAGGCGTATTTATTGTTGGAAGAAAATGAAAAAAAGTTTCCGGATTTTATGGCCAACAAAAAAAGTTTGGGCATGTTACACGCCATTGTGGGCGCCATCCCAGACCAATACAAATGGGGCGTAAATATGTTGGGTATGGATGGTTCTATCGACCAGGGATTAAAAGAACTAAAATCCATAATTGAGTACTCAAAAACCAATACGTTTATTTTTAAGCAGGAAGTATATTTATATTATGCATTTATTGAATTGTATTTGGGCAGAGACGCAACAACTGCCTGGAATATTGTGAAGGACCTTGACACTAAAACAAATTTGATAAATGTATTTTGTAAAGCCAGTGTTGCCATGCGAACAGGCAGAAACGATTTGGCATTGCAGGTTTTAATATCACGACCAACCGGAAGTGAATATATGCAATACCATTACCTGGAATTTATGACAGGTCTTGCCAAAGTGAGAAAATTAGATGCAGGTTCAAGTGCACATTTTGAAAAATTTATATCGAGTTATAAGGGTAAAAATTACATTAAAGAAGCCTATCAAAAAATGGCCTGGATGGCTTTGATAAATGGCAATAAAGAAAAGTATTGGGAGTATATGTATTATATTAAATCTCGCGGTGATGATTTAATTGATGATGATAAACAAGCCCTTTATGAAGCGGAAAGCAAAAAAATGCCCAATGTTACGTTGTTAAAATCCCGACTATTATTTGATGGCGGCTATTACAAAGATGCCTTAAAACAACTGGAAGGTAAAAGCGCCGAAAGTTTTAGCAACGATAAAGATAAAACTGAATTTACCTATCGCGCCGGTCGTATTTACGACATGGCAGGAATGCCCGATAAAGCAAAAGGATTTTATCTGGCTACCATAAAATTTGGCAGCGATTTACCCTATTATTATGCGGCAGGTTCTGCATTTTATCTCGCCAATATTTACGAGACAGAAAAAGATTACGCCGGCGCAACTAAATACTACCAAATGTGTCTGGATATGGACAATAAAGAATATCAAACATCGCTCGATGGTTTAGCAAAAGCGGGACTTAACAGGGTTAAGGGGAAAAAATAATTCCGCATTACCACCAATTTGTATTGCCTTTTAAAATGTGATTTATGTCGTTTATTGGTATGATAACGATTGTTGTTTAGGATGTGTTTCCCGGATATATTTGGTTGAACCAAATCGGTAAATATGAAAACTATAAGCACAATTAAATATTACTCACTTAACATCATGTTATGGTGTAGTTTATTGTTATTTGCTTCTTCTATTTTCGGACAAACAGGAGGAGCAACATTTGAAAATGGACCACTGATGAACAGAACACGAATAGTGCCGCTGGCAACAACATTAAGTAATGGTAATATCGCCATTTTTGGTGGCAGGGAAAATGGATTTGTTTCCAGTTATTACACAGATATTTATGACCCTGTAGCCAAAACATTTACTGAATTAAATATGACTGTTCCACGCGATAATGCTGCACTAGTTACACTAACTGATGGTAGATATTTATTGGTAGGTGGTGGATACGATTGGGGTATTCCTGCTTATGCCACCAACGAAATATTTGACCCGTCTAATAATTCATTTACCATGGCTAGTTCAATGGGTTATAGCAGAATGCAACCTGCTGCGGCGCAATTAAATAATGGCCATGTATTAATAGTTGGTGGTTGGTATGATGATTATGCCGCAATCAACACCGAAATTTATAATATAGAGGATAATTTGTATACAGTAAGCGGAACATTAAATGCACCTCGTTCGCAAGCTGTGGTAATACCAACTACTGATGGCGGTGCAATAGTGGCCGGAGGTTATACTACTTATGGGGCTGCTATGATTACTACTGTAGAATATTATAATGTAGAAACCGGTAGTTTTTCTATAGCAAGTGATGAAATTATTCCTACCGATCCGGGTTGGACAATGTGGGGTAGAACAAGAGCGATTGTTGACGATAAAATGAATAATGGCAAATATGTTTTTCTGGCTTATAGAAGCAGTCCGGAAGCCGAATATGCATTAGTATATTTTGATCCTGCGACTAAAACATTTGAGAAAAAATTCAGTTTTGTTTTGTCTGAACATCCAACCATTAATGGTGGCATTTACGATATCATATTAGACAAAAACGGCAACTACGTTTATCTACTTGCAACTGTTAGTGGCAGCGACCCGATTGAAGTTGCATTAATATCTGTGGACCTGACAAACGAAGTGGTGTATATTCCTGAAAATAATTATGTAATGCCAAGCGGTGAATATTTATTTCCTTCCTTAGCATTTATACCTTCTACAGGCGAAATCTTAATAACAGGCGTAAGTGCAACACCAAGCGATTATTTTAATGCTACCAATATTACCTATTTGCTAAAACCTGAACATAGTGTAGGTATTGAGGAGGAAATGATTTTACCTAATGCCATTACTTGTTTCCCTAATCCAACAACCGGAATATTTAATGTAAAAATAAATGTTCCGATAGAGGGTGAATTGATTTTAAGTGTATTTGATATGAATGGAAGAGAAGTGAGCAACGTAAATATGAATAGCATACAAAAATCATCTAATCTGTATAGTTTAAATAATTTAGATTTAGGATCTGGTATGTATATAATAAAAATCAGGAGTGCAAATAATGCAGTTTACACAACAACATTAGTTGTAACTAAATAAACTGATTAAACAAATGAGTAGGAGCTGGTAATTGCTCCTACTCATTTAAAAATTTGTTTTAATAAATTTCGAGTAGTGTATTCCGGTTGAAGAAGTTATTACAATAAAATAACAACCCGTATTTAATGATGAAATATCAATTTTGTTTTCAGATTGATTTGTCATTAATTCTAATTTACCATTTACATCAAATATCGATACCTGAGCGCCCGGTGTAAAATTCTCCACCCAAATAAAATTAACTGCAGGGTTTGGAAAAACATTTACTGCGGAACTAAATATATCCTGCACCGGATTATCTAAAGCGCTAAAATCATAAGGTGTTCCCCAGGTGATAAAACCTTTTTGAAAGTAAATCATTTCGAGCAGATAGTAATCATCAATATCGGTTGAGTCTAAATAATGTAATATACCTATACCATCACCAAATACTTGTTCCGGTTGTTTGGTAGTTACCGGATTGGATAAACATTTTGTTGTTTCATCATATTCATACCAATCATATACAGTCTTATAAGGTACCCCGTTATAAATGGTGTCATTACGGTTCCAATCACTGTAGCCAAATCTTTCAGCCTGAAATACATTGAATTCTAGGGTATCAAGAAAAGCATAATCCGCATAATTATAAGTAACAGAAACGGTATCCCAAGTAATGGCTGTAGTAGTTGTTATACCTGTAATAAGTGTATCAAATTTAATTCGTTCAAAGTCATAAGTGACATCATTTGGTGTCGAAGATTTTGACAATACGAAATATTTCCAGGCTGATATTCGTTTATCAGAACTTGTTGCCGGGTCAGGAGTAACTTCTTCTCTATAATGAAATTCGTATCCAAGTTCAAAATTAAATGCGTTTTGAGCATCAATATCAACAATAGCCTCATCCGGATTATCCAACCCTCTTAATTTTCTTACCGCGGAATCGCCCGGTAGTGGAAAGATATTAAAATTGTACACTTCAGATATACCATGATCTTTTGTTATATCTAATTTAGTGGCATTTGGAAAAGTTTCCAGCTGCATAATGCCTGCAGCACTAAATACATTTAATTGAATTCTGTATAATGAATCTTCTATTCCAGGCAGAATTGTACGTAATAAATTGCTTACCACAGTTGCTTTCACATAAGAACCATCCGGCCATTTGTAAACTTTCCAGGTATCGCCTAAAACAATTTTTGATTTAATAAAAATACTATCGTTATTACTATTAAAAAAAACATAGGTTCTATCTGTGTCTGGCAGTACTAAAACTTTAGTTCCTAAAAGAATTGTATCGGTATTCAAAAAATCACATGTTGGAGGGTCACTTGCTTTTAATTGTTGATTAAAATAGAAAATACTATCTAACCCGATTGTTGCAACCGAATCGATTTCCATGAAATAATAGATACTGTCTAATTCGTACAAAGACTCGTCAACCCTGGCGAAAGTAAGTTTTCTGTTAGGGTCCAACAATCTATAATCTTGAGCGTTAACGTGTTGCAAGCTCAATAAAGTCACTGTTAACAATAGGAGATATAACTTAACATTAGTCCTTTTAATCATGTGAAAATGTTTATTACTTGGTACCATTCTTTACCTTACATTTACCGTAAAAATAGGTAAAGTTTCACGTAATTCGGTGTTAAGTCACTTCAAACAGGTCATAAAAGAGTAAGAAATTGGACATCAAACATCAAATATCTCTTAAATCATTCAACACTTTCGGTATAGATGTATATGCCGAAAACTTTGTAGCAGTCAACACTTTGGAAGATTTAAACGCTGCATTTCAGCAACAGTTGTTTGCGCACAAATTCCTGATTTTAGGTGGTGGCAGTAATGTGTTGTTCGCGGGTGATTTTCCAGGCACCATCTTTAAAAATAACCTCAAAGGCATTTCCTTATTAACAACTAAGGCAGATACTGTGCTTATTAAGGCAGCTTCAGGTGAAATATGGCATGACTTAGTAATGTATTGTGTGCAAAATAATTTTGGTGGCGTAGAAAATTTGTCGTTAATACCAGGCACAGTTGGTGCAGCTCCCATGCAAAATATCGGTGCTTATGGCATTGAGTTAATCGATGTTTTTGAGTCACTGACTGCATTTGATGTAAACGATGGTACCTACCGAATTTTTACAAAAGAGGAATGTGATTTTGGATATAGAAGCAGTGTATTCAAAACAATTTATAAGGACAGATATTTTATAACAGATGTCACTTTGCGTTTGAGTAAATCTCCGGTACTCAATATAAGTTATGGTGCAATTAAAGATGTTTTGGCGGAGAAAAATATTATTCATCCAACAATAAAAGATATTAGTGATGCCGTAATTGCCATCAGAAAAAGTAAATTACCTGACCCTAACATTTTAGGTAATGCAGGTAGTTTTTTCAAAAACCCTGAAATTCCGGAATCATTTTATCTGCATTTAAAAACTACATTTCCGGAAATGCCCGGATATCCTACAACTGCAGGTTTCACCAAGGTTCCTGCCGGTTGGTTAATTGAACAATGTGGGTGGAAAGGCAAGCAGGTTGGCAATACCGGTGCCCACAAAAATCAGGCTTTGGTTTTAGTAAATTATGGCAATGCAACCGGTGCAGAAATAATGCAACACGCATTTACCATTCAGCAAAGTGTGCAGGAGAAATTTGGCATTACCATAGTACCCGAAGTGAATTTAATTAGCTAATTGGTTAATTAGCAAATTAGCTAATGGGTGGCAGCTAAAGCGGAAAATGGATGGTGTGAATTAATTTTTTTTAATGGGGTAATCCACGAAATAATGGCAACCAATGTTGCATATTAAAATCTAACAATAACCCGAATTCATATTAATTCAAATAAAAAATAGTCAACACGTGGGTTGACGGCTGCGGTAACATCGTATTAAACATCTAACAATAACCCGAATTCATATTAATTCAAACAAAACAATAGTCAACACGTGGGTTGACGGCAAGGGTAATACCGCATTATACATCTAACAATACACAGAATTCATTATAATTCAAATAAAACAATAGTCAACACGTGGGTTGACGGCTACGGTAATACCGCATTATACATCCAACAATAACCCGAATTCATTTTAATTCAAATAAAACAATTGTCAACACGTGGGTTGACGGCTACGGAGCTACGCATTATAACCCTATCGTAATCCCGGCTGTTCCCATTAGCACATCGGTACATTGGTACATCGGTACATTAATCAGCACATCAGCACATCACCATCCGCCGCGCCGGACACATCAGCACATTAATCAACCCTTCCTCAACATCTCCATCATATCCCACAATTTCACAGGCACTTTTTCGAGCATATTAAATTCGCCCGCACCTTTAATCCATTCGCCACCATCAATTACCACTACTTCGCCGGTAATGTAGGCTGCGTAGTCTGAAATTAAATAAGCAGCCAGATTTGCCAATTCCTGATGTTCGCCAACGCGGCCAATGGCATTGCGTTTAGCGATGTCAAAATCATCTTTCATATCCGGTGGCATAAGACGGCTCCAGGCACCCTCTGTAGGAAACGGACCAGGTGCAATAGCATTTAAACGAATACCATATTTGCCCCATTCAACCGCTAAACTGCGCGTAAGAGCCAAAACACCTGCTTTGCCGCAAGCGCTTGGAACAACATAACCACTTCCTGTCCATGCGTATGTTGTAACAATACTCAATACATTAGCAGGAATTTTATTTGCAATCCAGTATTTTCCAAACGCTAAGGTGCAGTTGTAACTTCCTTTTAAAACTATATCTACAACGGTGTCGAATGCACGGTGACTCAATCTTTCGGTAGGGGAGATGAAGTTGCCGGCTGCATTGTTCAACAGGATATCTACTTGTCCGAATTTGGAAATTGTTGCTTGTAACATATTTTCTACCTGTTCATATATCCGCACATCACAGGCCACTGCAAAACAATTTCCGTTTGTTGCAGCGCTTAATTCAGCAGCCGTTTTTTCTATTACATCCAGTTTTCTGGAGGTGATTACCACATTGGCGCCTAAGGTTAAAAAATATTGGCTCATACTTCTGCCTAAACCCGTTCCTCCGCCCGTTACAACAATTGTTTTTCCTTTCAGGCTGTCCGCTTTTAACATCGATTGATTATACATGGTATTTTTTTCATAAAAGTAGTAAATTGGGGCTAATACCGGTTTGGTAAAATTTGCTGCTTTTGTACATTCCGTTGATACTAACATGTAAAACCTTTTCTTCATCTTTGTAAAAAAAAGAATGGAAGCGCATCCAATTAAAGTAAGAGGATTTCATTGCGATATGTTTGGACATGTTAATAATGCCCGCTATCTCGAATTTTTGGAAGAAGCCCGTTGGGAATGGTTAAACAGAATAACCACTTTCGATTTTTTTGAAAAACACCATATGAGTTTTGTAGTGGTTAATATAAATATTAATTATAAACGACCTTCAGTGCTAAACGATGAATTAATGATTAGTGTTACACTGAAAAACATTGGTAATAAAAGTGCTGCTGTTAATCAGGTAATCACACGAAAGTCCGATTTAAAAGTAGTAGCTGATGCTGATGTTACTTTTGCAATGGTAGACAACAACACAGGTAAAGCAATAGAACTTAATGATGAAATAAAAAAAATATTAGGGGGTTAAACCGGTCTACAAAAATCTGCTTCTGATTATAGTGTATTTATTGCATTAAATAAAATCTGCCCCAAATAAATATTTTAATAACTAGTATCAGGAACAATTATTTACAGCATTAGTTATACCTGAAATAGCAATTAACTATACCATTATTTGTTAAGATTAACATCATAAAACTGCTAAGTATGAATTACCATTTTAGCTGACCCAAGGCATTTTCTAAACTTGCTATACTGCCATTAACATCATCCATACTGCAAGTGCCAACACTCAAGCGGAACCAAGGGCTTTCTTTGTCGCTGCCAAATGCATAAAACGGTACGAGTGCAATATGCGCATCGTTTAACAGGTAAGCTGCAACATCTGCCATTGTATTTATAGTATTACCATCCGGTTTTATGGCACCGCGTAAATCGCATTTAACCGTTAAATAAATTGCGGATTGTGGTGCAATACAGTCAACATGATAACCTTTGTTTTTTAATGATTGTATACCTTGATAAAATCCTTCTAAACGGTTTTGAATTTGTTGTTTGTAATCCGATAAAAAACGATTGATAGCCACATCATCCATGAGATATTTTGCCGCAGCAACCTGTTCCGCTTTTGGTGCCCAGGCTCCAATATGGCTTAAAATACTTTTCATTTTATCAATGATGTATTTAGGTCCAAAACTCCAACCTACACGAACACCTGTAGCAGAAAATGCTTTACTTAAACCATCAATATAAATTACATAATCACGTAATTCAGGTCGTAATGAAACAGGGTCGTAATGATGCGTTTCACCAAAGGTTAAAGTCCAGTATAATTGGTCGTATAAAATGTATAACGGTTTTTGGTCAGGACTTCTTCTTTTATTTTCTGCTACCACCAAATCGCAGATTTCAGCTAAAGCAGATTTTGAAAATGCAGTTCCTGTTGGATTTAATGGCGAACATAAAGCAATTAAAGTTGCCTCCTGAATATGTGGAGCAATTTCAGCCGCAGTTGGCATAAAATTATTTTCAGGTTGAGTTTCAACTTCTATTTTTTCGCAAAAACTTAAGTGCGTGTAATGATTGTTGTTCCAACTTGGTACAGGGTAAATTACTTTATCCCCTTTATCTAATAATGTAATATAGGTAGCATAAATTAATGGACGTCCACCACCTGCAATCAAAAATTCATCGGTGTCGTATTTTAATCCGTTGTGACTACCAACAAAATGTTGAGCCGCTTTTCTCAGCGATTCAATACCATTTGCTGCAGGGTAATTGGTTTCATTATTTTTATAGGCATTAATTATTTCCTGTTCCAGTTCTTGTGGGATAGGGAATATTTTCGGGTCGAAATCGCCAATCGTAAGATTGTAAATTTTTTCGCCGCGTTTCATACGTTCGTTAACTTCACCGGCAAGTTTGATAATTTCTGAGCCTATCAGATTTTCTGCCATTGCAGAAACCTTGAGTTTTCTATTAGCCATAGTTTGTCCTTCACCCATAGCTGCAAAATAATACAATTTTTTTAACGTTTTCCGCCTTCAGCTGCCATTTTATTTGAGGGTTTTCACCCTGTTTTTACGGTAAAATGCCACCAATCAACGGTTAACCCTGTGGAGATTTTGTTAAAAACGTTTTGGGTGCCCTCCAATTCTATTGCCAAGTAGGCTTATACACTCTGCCTGAGGCGGCTTGGAGATATCCGTATAAATTTTAGTAAATTTGAATAGTGATATGAAAACAGCCTTCACATTTTACATTTTTTTACTTTTGATTCGTCCAGTTTATGCACAACTTCAACCGGAGTTGAGATATGGTTTTGGCGGCGCTATACATGTGGAAGCCATGGAAGAATTATCTATTTATAACGGCTTATTATTTAATCCTAAAATAGTATTTCCATTGTTTGAAAATCATGCCCTTTCATTAGGCGGAACATTTACAGCTTGCCTTAATAAAAATGAAACGTATAATAATAATTTAACGCTGAATTTTCCGGTTTTGGTGGATTATAATTACGGATTAGGTACTTCTTTAAATAACACAAAACCGTATGGCATATTTGTCGGCTTGGGATATCAAAGTGTTATTTATGGGTTAAATACTATTACTTCAGGATATGTATATAATGCAGGTTTCCGATTTATCAATTTTACGCCAGATAAACCCATTACCAACCATAAATTTCAAATTGAAAAAGAAGCGTTTATGCGGCTTTATTTCCCTGATGATAATATACCTAATCAAATTATTGCATTCGGGTTACAGTTAAATTTTCCGGTATTGGAAGTTAAACAACTGTAATTAAATGTTCCTGCTTTTCGACAAGCGTTCCAAACGCAACAACATCGAGGTCGTGATTTTTACAGAATATAGTAAAATCTATTACGTGATCCGGTTGGACTGCGACTAATAAACCACCACTTGTTTGCGGGTCGCATAAAATGGCTTTTTTGTAATCATCCAATCCGGCTATCTTATGACCATAACTCGCATAATTCCTATTTGTTCCGCCGGGAACTGATTTTTGATCGAGGTAATAATTTAGAATTGTTTTATCAATAGTAGGTACTAAATCAAATATCACTTCTGCACTAACATCGCTGCCTTCGCACATTTCGGTTAAGTGACCCATTAATCCGAAACCGGTTACATCGGTCATGGCTTCAATATAATCCAGTTCACCAAATGCAGCGCCAATTTTATTTAATGTCATCATGCTGTTTGGCGCTATGTCGGCATGTTCATCTTTTAATATATTTTTCTTTTGAGCAGTAGTTAAAATTCCGACACCTAAATTTTTGGTGAGAAATAATTTACAACCTGCCGTAGCACCTGCATTTTTTTTCAATTTATTTAAATCTACTAATCCGCTAACGGCTAAACCAAACACAGGTTCAGGACAATCGATGCTATGTCCGCCCGCTAATGGAATACCCGCTTCTGCGCATGCCTGACGCGCACCGTCTAATACCATTCCTGCATATTCAGGAGCAATTTTATCGATAGGCCAACCTAAAATGGCAATCGCCATAATCGGCTTTCCACCCATGGCATATACATCGCTGATAGCGTTTACACTGGCAATTTTTCCAAACTTAATGGGATCATCTACAATCGGCATAAAAAAGTCGGTGGTGGAAACTAGTCCGGTGCCATTACCCAAATCGTAAACTGCAGCATCATCTTTCGTTTCGTTGCCGACAATTAATTGCGGAAATAAGGCTTGTTTACCTGCTGTTTTTAATATCTCATCTAAAATCTTAGGAGATATTTTACAGCCGCAACCGGCTCCGTGCGAATATTGAGTGAGTTTGATAGGTTCCATAATTACATTGTTTCTGCTTAAATACAATGATACAAACAATAATTAATATTTAAACTGACTGTGCCGACCAAATAATCACTGCCATTGTTTTTTTATTGCCAAATAATGACAGAAAATAATTTTTATTTATTAATTTTAACCTTTATGAGAACGCTGTATCCCTATCAATTGGCTCTATTTTGTTTTTTGGCTGCAATCGTATCTAACACAAATGCTCAGGTGGTTATTTGTGGGGATACAACCAATGAAAATTATATTTCATTTGAAGATACAATTCTAATTTCAAATTATACCTATGATTCAAAATATGATTTAACCGGTGACTTTATACCGGATTTATATTTTGATGTAGAAAGCTATACAACTGGTATGGTTCCATCAACAACTGTAAATACAAATTTTACAGTTTATGTGGACAATCCTAATATTGAAATAATGATGAATTTGGAAGACTATCCTTATAGTGAAAGTATCTTTATTAATGGTTTTAAAGAAGGGGAAACTGTTAATTATGAAACAGACACAACTATTTGGAAGCACCGTTCGTTTGGTTATTTACTCTCAATTTACTCCGGATACGGCGGTGTTGGTGGAGGAGGTGATTGGGGTTATTACACAGAAAGATATATGGGATTTAGACTTTTAGGAGATTTAGACACTACTTATGGATGGTTTAAACTCGGCAGAGATTACTACCACAGTAAACTTTACGTCCTTGCCTACAGTGGTTTGGAGGGGTTTGATTTTAATATTATCCCTTGGGCTTTTGAAAAAGATAATGGAATTAAATTTTTCCCTAATCCGGCTAGAAATCAAATTATGCCTGTGGTCCCTTTCTCAGGTCATGTTTATCTATTTGATTACAATGGCGTATTAAAATATGAATCAACTTACAAGCAAAATGAGTTAATTCCATTGCCGTCATATATCAATGATGGATTATATTTAATCAAATTTTTTGGAGATAATAAAGAAACGCAATCTGATTATTTAATTATTGATGGTGATATTTGATAAAATGTAATCAGGTATTTAATTAAGTCGATTTATTAACACTTTGGCATTTTCCCACGGCTCAATTTTTTGCATATCCAACTGTTTGATTTGTTCTGGATTTCTTTTGCTCAACCCAAAATTGTAGGTTTTATCGTAATATACCAGCACAATCTCTGTTGCCTTTTTTAAATCACCAGCTTCATAGGCCTCCAATGCTGCTTTCGCATGCTGACCGCCTAATTTCTTAGTTATTCGCTTAACCGATTCTATAACACCTTCATGATCGAAATTTCCATAGGTTGTCACTAAATAATTTATTCTTTCTTCAATTGGAAAATCGCAATAAACTACTTGTGCTTTGCGCATTTGCTCCCAAAAGGTTTCAGGAATAAACACTTTACCAATTAAATGACTTTCGTCTTCAATCCAAATGCGTTTTGTTAGATCTAGTTGTTGGATTTTTTCAAATAATAAATTTTCAAAATATTCTGTGCTTGGTTGTGGGTCTTCTCCTAATTGTCCAAATGCACTCCCTTTGTGATTAGCCAGTTTTTCGAGGTCAATAATTTGTTCACCTTGTAGATGTAAAGCGTGTAATATAGCAGTTTTTGCACTACCTGTTTTTCCTCCTAATACAATTAATGGCAACGGAGCAGCAAACGATTGTTGCACTGCATTGCGATATACCTTATAACCTCCAGTAATGGTACAAGTTGGAATGCCGGCAAAATTAAACAGGGTAGCCATGCTTTTACTGCGCATGCCGCCTCTCCAACAATGCATGGTAATGTTTGCTGCCTGATGTTCCTGTAAAATGCGTTTTCCTGCAGCAACAAACTCCGCCATTTTGGGACCAACTAACTCGAGACCTTGATTGATGGCCTTTTCGCGACCTTCAAGTTTGTAGGTGGTGCCCACCAATGCACGTTCCTCATCGCTGAATAATGGTATGTTGATGGCACCCGGAATATGCGCCAATTGATATTCCTTTGGCGAACGCACATCCACTAGTGGGGTATTTGTTCTGGATGATAAAAACTCGTTTATCGAAATTTCTTTAGACAATCAATTAGCTTTGTTGTAAAGTTAGCAATCTTAAACACTTAGTAGATGAAACAATTTTTAATAATAGCCACCATTTTTTGTGTTACAATAACGTTAAATGCACAATCAACCTATTACCGCGGTAGTTTAACCACACCGGGAGGCGATTTAATTTTCTTTTTTACCATCGATAATAATGTTTCCGGTGAACCGGTTAAATATACTCTTGAAAACGGTGTTGAAACTATTGCAGGATTATGTTCTACAAAAGGAGATTCCATCGTAATGTCCTCACCAATTTTTAATACCGAGATAGTGGCATTGTTTAATGACGATAAATCGCAACTGCATGGCAAATGGTATGATAGATCGCGGGCAGGAAATTATTATTTACCATTTTCTGCGGTTTTTGTAAAGGAAAATGTTTACCGGCCGGGAATGGAAACTCCTGTTGCGGATATTAGCGGTCGTTACGATGCAAAATTTATTGATGGTGATGTTATTGATAATACGGTTGGTATATTTAAACAGGAAGGAAATAAATTGTCCGGCACCTTTTTAACTACCACAGGTGATTATCGCATGTTAAATGGTTATGTAAGTGGCGATGATTTTTATCTGACAGCCTTTGATGGTTCACATGCATTTTTATTCAAAGGAAAAATACTGGAAAATAATACCCTGGCAGGATATTTTTACAGTGGTATACATTTTCAATCGCCATTTATTGCCTCGTTGAATCCGCAAGCTGCTTTGCCTGATCCTACATCGCTGACATATTTAAAAGAAGGATATTCTAAAATAGCATTTTCATTTCCGGATGAAAAAGGAAATATTGTCACCTTAGAAGATGCACAGTTTAAGGATAAGGCAGTAATTATTTTAATAACAGGCAGCTGGTGTCCGAACTGTATGGACGAAACCAGTTACATGCGCGAAATTGAAGAAAAATATAAAGGTAAACCTGTCGCAATTGTAGCATTAAGTTTTGAGCGACAAACTGATCCTGTTGCATTCGCACAAAATATAACAAGAATAAAACAACATTTTGGTGTAAACTATCCTTTTTTAAATGCGGGCCTTCCCAAAACGGCAAGTAATGTTTTACCAATGTTAAATAAAGTAATGGGATTTCCAACAACCATTATATTAAACAAACAACACGAAGTAGTCGAAATTTCCACCGGCTTCAATGGTCCCGCCACTGGTGATGTTTTTGTTCAGTATCAGCAATCGTTCGAAAAAATGTTAGATACATTGATTAAGGAATAATAAATACCGAACAGTAAATTCCCTAAAAAAGTATCCTAGATTTAGCAAATTAGTTTAACGACGTTGCATCTTTGAATTAACCTTCAACAAAAAAAACGGGACCCGCAACCATGTCCCATGAGGGAGTTAACTCCCGAATAATTTTCGGATGCTTGCACCCCCGAAAAAAATGTTGATTTGACAAACGCAATTGAAGCGTCATTACATGCAGCCATTCCCGCTGAATGTGGGGTATAAATCCCAAGGAGGACACTCTCTGTATTTTTCTTTGTTCGTTTTCCTCTGCGTTTCTCTTTAGTTTCGGCTGTTTGGTTTATAACATGCAAGCTGTGCATCCCTCTCTCATCGGCTTACACATTTTTAATATGTTGCACTCCCATTCAATAACCAAAAAAAGCATAATCCTTTAAACAAGCGTGTTTCGTGCATAATTGAAATATAATTATCAGTGAATTATACAAAACAAAAAAATATTTGTGTAACAAATCGTTTTGAATAATGGCCATCTTTGAAGGGTGATAATATTTTAATTATTAAACTCTATTTTATGAAATTTGAAATATCCAAAATAATGTTGGGTGTGGCGACTTTATTGTTGCCAGCAACTGCTTTTAATCAGATAAATGGTGTACTGGTAAATGATGTAATTGTTAGCGACAATTATGCATTATTTATTGCAGATGCCGGGACTGATAGTAATGCTTATAGCAAAGATGCTGATGGCGATGGCGTAAAAGATAAACGCGATGATTGTCCCGATACACCTGAAGGTGTTGTAGTGGACGAAAATGGTTGTCCTGTTGATGCCGACAACGATAAAATTGCCGATTATTTAGATAAATGTGCCATGGTTCCGGGGTTAGCAAAATTAAATGGCTGCCCCGATATGGATAAAGATGATATTGCCGATAAAGATGATGCCTGCCCGGAAGTACCCGGTTTAGCGAGATTTCAGGGTTGCCCCGACAGCGATGGCGATGGTATTCAGGATGCCATGGATAAATGTCCGAACATGAAAGGTTTGGATATGTTTAAAGGTTGTCCCGATACCGATAATGACGGTGTAGATGATGCTAACGATAAATGTCCGGGAACAGAAGCAGGAATTAAAGTGGATGCAACAGGTTGTAGTTCGGATGCTGACCGTGATGGCATAATTGACTCAGATGATAAATGTCCTGATACGCCAAAAGGTATTAAAGTAGATATGAAAGGTTGTCCTGCCGATACAGATGGTGATGGTGTGATTGATACCAATGATAAATGTCCAACCACCAAAGGTGAAGGTAGTACAAATGGTTGTCCCGTTATTAAAGAAGATGTAAAAAAACGTCTGAATTTTGCTGCACGTGGCATTCAGTTTGAATCAGGAAAAGCGACTTTAAAAACAACATCAAATTCGATGTTAGATGAGGTGGTAAGTATTTTAAAAGAATATACCGATTATAATCTGATCATTTCTGGTCATACCGATAATGTTGGTGGTGATGATATGAATATGATTTTGTCACAGGAAAGGGTAGACGCCGTTAAAGCTTATTTATTAAGCAAGGGTGTTACCCCAACACGCCTCACCGCAACCGGATTTGGCGAAACAAAACCAATTTCAACTAACGATACCGAGGTTGGTCGCTCACAAAATAGAAGAGTGGAATTAGAATTAGTAATTAGATAATATACCTATGGTTTTTTTATAAATGGCATCTATCTGAAAAGGTAGCATGCCATTTAATTTTTAATTTAAATGGGTTTTTAAATAGTGAATTAAAATTGCGGAAATAAACCATCTATTTTACACTTAATTTTCTATCATCATAGCGGGAAGTTCAATATCCGAAAATTCACCACTAAGTCTCAAAGGGCCTCTAAGCAACGCTAAGAATGGTTTTGCAATTTATTTTAATTGGTAATGAAATTGTGCACAGGTTACGTTAAATCACTTAGCGCAACTTAGCGCTGCTTAGCGACTTCGTGGCTTCTTCGACGTGAGCAAATTTTAAATGCATTATTGTAGATGTCCGATGCTGTTGTTTACACCTGGAAAAAAACAATTCGTAAAAAAACAACAATTATTCGGTATGAAAAATAATGTAATATCTATGCCTAACGATTTGATTTTTTTTCGAATTTATCGCAAGACTGTTTTGAAAATATATTTAATTAACGAAGCAGGAATACAACCACACCCGTCCCATGAGGGAGTTAACTCCCGAATAACTTTAGGATGCTCGCATCCCCGAAAA
>DAORKJ010000069.1:2801-20616 GCA_035439505.1 Chitinophagales bacterium | reverse complement strand
CCAGTTCAAAAGCACAACGGGCTGTGGATTTTATCCTTAATAACCAACTGCATGAAATGCGGGAAGATATTGGGAATGAAGAAACTGCAGATTGATTGCAGCTTTGTTGTGTTTTGCTTGCAATGCTTGTTTAACCCCTAATTGGGATGTATGGTGTGAACCCACAGCCGAAATGGTCTGTGGGTTTTTTATATTTTTTCAATCAAATGTTGTTTGGGAATATATAAAAATCTATTTTTATATTGTGTTTTCATGGGGATAGCGAGGGTTATCGGAGTCCTTCCGAGCCCTTGCTTTTTTTGTTTTCGATTTTCTACATAGATACATCTCAAAGAAAAATAAAAAAGAGAAAAAAATAAAAAGAAAGGAACTTACTCATTATGACCGGAACATATTTTTCAGGAGGAACGGAATAAAGCGCTGGCCTTTTTGTGCGCTGGCTTTTGCGTTTATGCCGGAATTCCTGAAAAATATGTGAAGGGCATAATACCTTTGTGGAGAGATTTTATTTCTTAGGCAGAATCGGACAACCTTTGCGAAGATTGATTATATTAAATTTAATATTATTAGTGTCTATTATTTAGGATTCACGGAAAACCGTGAATTTGACTATAAATGACAATAATTTAACTTTTAATTTTTGACAATCTATTTTTTTATAACTAATTTTCATAATTATTTTTAAAAAACCCTTTAAATTCTTTTGATATGAAAACTCAAATACAATTCTACAAGAGCTTATTAATTCTGATAGCACTTACATGTAATTTAAACGCAAATGGACAGCTTTATTTAATAGAGGACTGGGTTCAATCTACTGGGATCCCTGACACTATAGATTACAGCGCGTCGAAAGTTGACGGCTCTGGTAATATTTATGTAACGACAAATACTATTTCTGTAACCGAAAAAGCAAATATTTTAACAACAAAATACAATTCATCCGGTGTAGTTCAGTGGGAGGTAGAAAATGATAATGCTGACGAAAATGATTACGGAACTGCAATAGAGGTTGATGGTTCAGGAAATGTATATGTTGGTGCAGCTACTTGGGTAGATGCAACAAATAAATATGATTATATCGTAATAAAATATAATTCGTCTGGAACACAACAATGGACTGCAACTTATAATGGCCCAGGTAATTTTTATGATATCCCTACAGATATTTATGTAGATGGTTCAGGTAATGTTTATGTGACAGGTTATAGTTATGGTAGCACAACACTTGGTGATTATTGCACAATAAAATACAACTCATCAGGCACCGCACAATGGACTTCAAGATACGACTATGCATCGGATCAAGATGCAGCAGCGATTGTAAGAAGCGGACCTGGTTCAACTGTTGTTGTAATTGGCGCAAGTGAAAATATTCCCGGAGATTGGGACTTCGCCGCTGTGCAATATAACACTAGTACTGGCGCGCAAGTAAATACAAATCGCAACTCAGCCTCTGGTAGCGGCTTTGACCAAGTATATGGTGCGGATGTGGATGCTTCAGGAAATATCTATATAACGGGTAGAGCTTCAGTTGTAGATGAAGGATTTAATATGCGTACTGTTAAATTAGAACCTGACCTTGATTTAGTTTGGGCTAAAAATCATGACCACGCAGAATTAGATGACGAGGCACATGGAGTTATTGTGGATTTAGATGACAATGTTTATGTGTCCGGTTGGGTTACAAAGGAAGATCAAACTCGTTCAATGCTATTAGTGAAATATAATAGTGCTGGCACACTTCAATGGTATAAGCAAATTGATGCACCAAATTCAGGTCTGGATGCCGTAGGACTAAAAATTAGTAGTGTTACAGGTGGAAATGTTGTTATTGCTGGTAATGTAGATAATGGTCAAAGTTTAGACTTTTTAACAGCGATTTATAATTCTGATGGAGATTTGCTTTGGTTGGAGCAATATGACAGCCCTGATAAATATGATGATAAGGTAAATTTTGTTAAGGCAGATGTTGACGGAGTGTTTTATGTTGGAGGTAAATCTTATGGAATTTCTACAGCCACAAATCGACTAATTAAATATAATAGCGTGAGTTATATAATTCCACCCGATGACGAAATGGAACATACTTCATCATTCACCTTTTTTGAAAATAAAGGACAAATAAAAGATACTGAGGATGAGATTAGAAATGATATAAAATATTATACTCATCGTCATAATCCTTCATTATATTTTTCAGATGATGTTTTAAGTTATGTTTGGTCGCGAATAGACACAAACACAACAATAAACGACACTTTAGCCAGAGTAGACCTTACTTTCACCGGAAGCAATACGAGCAAATCTATACATAGGGCTGTGAGTCAAGGAGGTGAATATTTAAATTACTATTTGCCTCATTGTCCCGATGGTGTAACAAATGCACGTAGTAGTGATAGATTAATTATTTCTGAATTATACGATTATGTAGATTTAGAATATTATTTCGATAACGCCGGTTTAAAATATTATTTAATCATTAAACCAGGATGGAGCGAGCAGGCAGACCCTATATCGCTTTTATATGATGGCGCAACAGATGTTAACATTTTAGGTGGAGGTGAACTTGAAGTAATTACTTCATTAGGTAAATTAACACATTCAATTGCGGATGCATATCAAATTGATGCAAGCGGAGAGTTTGTAGCATTAGGTTGGGATGCTGAATTTTTGTCTATTGATGATTTTGAAATAGGCTTTGATATTGATGTATATGATGATGAATTACCTTTGATTATCGAAATGAAGTTAGAGGGGGCATTAGGTGGTGCTGATTGCGAAGATAATGTCATTTGGGGCACTTGGAATGGTGGTACGGGTGATGAGTATATGATGGACATAACAACAGGATATGTTCATCCAGCTTATACCAAATTATTTACAACAGGTAATACACGATCCAATGACTTCCCAGCAGAGTTATTATTTATTGGTGAATTAAGTCCGTTTCGAGACATATTTATAGAAAAATTTAATCTTGATAACGCAGGTGGAATGGATAAATACGAGCCAAATTGGAGTACCTACGTAGGAGGGTCAGGTAATGATGGAAATACTTCAGTCGTGTTAACTGATTTAAGTTCGGACATTGTATTTGCTGGACAAACACTTAGCGACGATTTACCAGTTGTGGAATTTGCGGATGCTTATTTTGATAATGACCAAAATACTTTTACTGATGGTGTTCTTGGAAAATTAGATTTTGGGGGCAATTTAAATTGGCTTACTTATTTTGGTGGAGATGAGGCAATTAATACAATTTATGGGATTGAAACAACAGTAGAAAATGGACTAATTATTGTTGGTAGGTCTCATGGAGGAGCTGAGTTTCCATTCGTAAATCCAGGTGGGGGCAGTCCTTATTATACTTCGGGCAAGTCCGGTTTTATTGTAGAATTAGATGAAACACTCCAACCTGTTTGGGGTACTTTATTTGGCGGTTCAGACGTTTACTATGACTGGCTTACAGATGTAGCAATCGATCAAAATAGAGACTATATTTTTTGTGGACAAGTAAGTTCGAGCGGTTTGCCGACTACTGCTGGAGCATTTCAAGAAACTTATTCAGGAAACCAAGATGCTTACATTTTGAAAATCCATCCAGATGGTGCCTATAGAACAAAAGTTTGGTGCACCTATTACGGTGGATATGGTTCTGAAGATCCTACAGCACTCATAGCAGATAATGATAATAATATTTTTATAGTCGGTTCCGTAAATGACCACGATGTGGATGATATAGATGCATTCCCTCGGTATTTTGCGGGAGGATGCCCAGAGTGCTTCTACGATGATGTTTATTCACCATCTGGTGAATTTGAGTCCGAAGGTTTTTTAATAAAATTAAATGATGATGGGAATCGTTTATGGGCAACTTATTTTGGTGGAACCACAGGAAATGTGATTCGCGATATTGCTAAAATGGGCGATTATATTATGGTAACTGGCAACTTAAATCTTGATATAGATGAATTTCCATTAGTTGAAGTAGATGGAGTATATTTCGATGACGTAAACGAAAATGCAACTTCTTATATTTCAATGTTTAATAAATCAACGGAATTGGTTTGGTCTACTTTTTTAGGAGATAATGCCACTAATGGTGGTATTGCTTTAACTACTGACAATACACATCCTGAAGTTTACATGGTTGGAAATATAAGTTTTGGTACCGAATTGAATGATTTTAAACCACTTTGCGATCCTGGAGGAGATGCATTCTATCAGGATACACCTTTGGGTATAGCAACAGGAACCGATGTGTATAAAAATTATGATGGCTATATTTTAGGTTTTGATATTTCGATGTTTGAATCTTATATTTCATTACAAAATAATGAAGATATATCTGGCTTAGAATTATTTCCGAATCCAACCACAGACATAATTAACATTATTACAGGATTTGAAATAACTGAAGTAAATGTATTCGATATTTTAGGAAGAAACATAATTTCAAGACAAATTGGATCAAAATTTTGCCAAGTTGATATAAGCCAATTTAATGCTGGAACTTATCTTGTACAAGTGGTGACCCGAATTGGAACTTTGAATAAATTAATTGTATTAGAATAAATGTAATGCAAAAATATTTTTATTTAATAATTTTCATGGTATTGAATCTATCATGTTTTTCTCAGTGGGAGTTGATCTATGAAAATGATGATGTAGGATGTTTAAGTGATATGATATTTACAACTCCGATAAATGGTTATATAGTTGGGGGCCAAAAACATATCTTAACAACAATAAACGCAGGAGCAACTTGGATAGTTGACTCATCATACGATGGAAGTGACTTTAGAATAATAGACTTTATTAATCAAGATACCGGTTTGATTTGTTGTAATCCATATTCTGGCGATGGAAATGTATTAATTACAAATGATGGTGGAGCAACTTGGAATGTTCCTATTTTAGATAATTCAGTGAATTTTGCCGATATGGAATTAGTCTCTGGAGGTAATGTAATTTACGCAGGGGTTACTGGTTCTTTTGGCTATAGTTTTATCTCAGAGAACTATTATTCAAATAATATTTGGTCAACAATTGTAGACCCAGCTACTAATATTTGGACAATTACTTTCTTGAATGAAAACATTGGCTATTTAACTGGAGAGTTCAGTTCAGACATAGCTTATGCGACTATTTATAAAACCGTGGACGGTGGTTACACATGGTATATTAACGAAAACATGTATGGCCCACTTTATAGTGTTTCCTTCCCATCTGATTCTATAGGTTATGGATTAGGTTACGAAAGCCGAGTTTGGAAGACAATTGATTTTGGTGAAAGCTGGACGATGTTACCATACGATTTTGGTGGATATGACTATAATGATATAGACTTATGGATTTCAGGGATCTACTTTTATAATGATACGATTGGATATCTCAAAGCTACTTACAATGATCTAGATAAAGTAGAAATATTGCGCACATTTGATGGCGGGATTAGTTGGAACCCAACAGTAATAGACGACCCAGAATTTAATGATATGGGGCATTTCTTTTGCACAGGATTAGACACTTGTTATGCAATCAGTTGTTACAAAATCTATAAAACAACTGATGGTGGTGGGAAGGACACTACAACATCAATAAATACCACTCCAAATTATGATGTATGTTACATTTATCCCACTTTATCAAGCTCTTTAATAACTTTGAAAAATCCACAAAACATTGAATTATTAGAAATTACAACAAGGTCAATTTGGGGTCAAGAGATTGATTTATTTTTTAGTGAAAATAAAACTGCAGACATAAGTAAATTAATGAATGGTATTTATATAACCGATATATATACAGTTTCTGGGAGACAAGTAATAAAGTGGGTAAAATATTGATACTTAAAATATACCATGCATAAAGCTAAATAGATTTCCGTATAATCAGATACGTATATCGATTATGGTGTATCCCGAAAATATTATATAGCAGTGTGAATGATATATAACTATTCTTAAAAGAGCGTGGTTTAACGCCAAACAAAGAAATAAATATATTTAACCTAAGAATTACTTTTTGAATAATTAGAAAAAGAAATAATAGTTTTGAATATGAATGCATTTGAGATAGTTTTTGAAAAGGCCTATGAAGATGGTTTTATCCTCTATACTAATGAAGCGCAGAAATCAGCAGAAGAATCACTTCATAGTTTTTTATTTAATCAATATTTGCAAGAAACCTTCAACATTTCAATAACGGAAGACAACTATCTTCGGTATTGCACTTACGAAAACTTTTATAATTACCTATCAAATTACTATCAACTGCCACGGTTTAATCTGAGTCTTACAGCTATTGAAAAGATTGATACCGTGCTAAAGTTTTTCATTTCTGATAAAAATTTAAGACCCCGAATTTTGGGACATGTAATAGCAAGTCGTATTGTTACAAAAGAAAGTTTGATGAGCTACGATGATTTACAAAGGTGTCTAAATCAGTTAGTAAAAGATGGTTTTATTACAGTTGAAATTGACGTTAATAAGAAAGCTGAATACTTAATTACTTGGGATGGTGAGTATTTCTGCGAAATAGGTGGTTACCAAAATGATGTTAAGCTCGATCTTGATGCAAAAGAAGCTCCAATCAAAACAGCCAAAATGCAACATCAATTAAATAGATTAACATGGATACTTGCAATTGCGGCGGGGATTAGTGCTATTTATTATTTAATTCAAATTGTTGAAATCTTTAACTAAGAACAAGGTTGTATAAATTAAGATTTAGACTCTCAAATTTCTCAGTAATACCTTCATTATTTAATTAGGATGTGAAAATATTAAGTAGGTCTATTTAACTGAATTACCTCCATTATATCTGAAGGTAATTCTGGTAATGTAATGGTACCTTCATTTACATCGTCATAAAACAATGTAATGATTTTTTGGGCGTTAATTAAATCCGGTCGATCAGGTCTTTTAATTGCATCCTGTAGTTCTATGTAAATATTCGAAACCTTTTCTGTAATAACGGGCAGTTTATAGCGTTTACCTACTTGATTGATAAACTTCAAAATCAATAATCCATATTGAGCAATATCGTAATCTTTCAAGTATATAAACATGTCATAAACCAAGCTAAAAGAGATGTGTATGCAGATTTCTGCTAATTCAATAATTTTTTGGTTGTCATCTATATTTTCAGTGTCTGGAAAGTAGTTCATAACAAGAAAAAGTATTGAGAAGGAAATACCTGAAGTCATACCACTTCTTGTTCCATCAGCAACTAAATTGAGAAATTTGTAAACATCTAGTGCAACTCTATAATTTGAATGATTTGAGTATTTTGTAAGCTTATTAAGAACTTTATCTCTTTGTTTCCAATTCGACCTGAAATATTCTTCCTTAATTTTCTCGAGCTTAAGTATAATAATTGCATTTTTAGAAGCTATTAATAAATCCTCTGTTGATAAATCCCCCAAGGAGGAATTAAAAACCTTCAATGCATTCTGTCTCTTAGTGTTTACCACTAGATATTTATACTCTCGATATCTAATAATGGTTTGCGGAGAAAGTTTTTTTGATATATTTCCGGAAATTGAAGCCTCATTATGGTGTTTAAAACAAAGTAAAGCCAAATTTTCTAATTTGTTATTAGATGAGTTACCATCGATATGATGAATGTGGTCGCCACGTTTCGGTTTTTTACAAATACAACACTCTCTGTTGGATTTAAACATTACATCTGCTTCTATTTTTTGTGAAGGTTTTTTTCGGTTCACTAATTTTAATTTATTATTTAAATTATTAGTGCTATTGAATAAAAGATAAATTTTGTTGTCTTCTGCCTGAATACTTAATCAAGCCCTCCTGAGAAAGTTCTTGAAGAATACTTCTAATTTCTTCAATTGAGGCATTAGGAAGAAGATGCTCAATTTTGTGTTCATTACTATCAGATTCATGTTGTTTGAGGCACATGAGTAAATTCAGTTAACTGCTCATTTTGATATTTAATTATAAAATTAATAAAAATTCAAATTATTAAACTGATTAATCAACAATTACAATTATTGACTAAAAAACTGCTCGCCGTTAAAGCGAAATGAATGAAGTATAACGTAATGAATGGAGCTGCGAGCGGAGATATGGGTGGGAGCAAAAGAGCCTTGCCAGCAAGCAAGGCGGTTGCGACCTATGTAGAAGAAGGCACAAGCCTTCGCACTACACAAGGGGTTGGCGTATGTTTTTGACCAAAAACCATGACAACCCCGCAGCCCATTCGACTGCGCAGGCGAGCTAAACTAACCAGCAGCCGGTGGACTCAAGGTGGCTGAAACGAAATGAGAGAATGACACGAAGGGAGTTGGAGCTTGCGGAAGCCCCTGAAGTGGAATGAACGATATGAGTAAAGCGACCTTGAGGACAAAGGAGGCTGCGTGTGAGGCTACATGACTGAGGTAAAATCATGACAAACTCTTAAACACAAGTGTGCAATACAGGTGTAGCCTCTACTCCTGTATTGGTTTGGCGTGATTTTTTCGAAGGCATGGAGCCGAACTCCTTTTGTCCAAGTTTTAATAAAACTTCCGAGCATAGTAAGAAAATATTGAAGTTCAAAGACTATGAATACTTTTCGATCTTTGAAAGAGATTGTTATTTGTCATAGAAGCATTGATGAGTTGCATTCTTACATTTAAGAAACATAATATCCCTACAAAAGAAAGAATGTTCCTCTTGAAAAGATTTAGAAATTTTGAAATAGAGGAAAGATTTAAGAAAGATTGAAAAAATTCAATAAAAAAGATTTTGCTTAAATTTTTTTGGGGGGGGGAGATTTTAGCGCTTCAAGCGAGAAGAAAATAACGTATGTAAGTAAGATTTTTAAGTCGCTAAAATCACAACTTTGAAAAATATTATTACAAAATATTAAAATAAATAGCAACTTAAAAACCTTCTGGCTGGGCATTTCAATGGATAACATTAATTTGCATCAACAACTATAGTGTTTATTTGCTATGTAATTGAATTTTTTCTATCGCATTAGTTTTTTGAAAAAATTAATTGTAATGATTATCTTTACAAAAGAAAAAGTGCTACGCCGGTGTGTCCAGTTCCAAGGTCCAAACTTGAAACTTCCAGGGTAACACTTTGAATTGAGCTCCCGTCCAAAGGGGGCTTTTTCTTTGCACAAAGATAGTGAATTCATTAACAAAAATGCAATCAATTATTTTTTTGCTTAAAGCTATTAGTTTTACAAATTATTAAAACGGCAAAAAAATATGGCTCAGTTGCTTTTTTTGCAAAAAATTGAAAGCGTGAAATTTTTCCGGTGTTTGACATTTTTTGTGGCTCCGGAGGTGATTTTATGAGCGCATATAGATAGAAGATAGTTCACCTTTTTACAAGGAATTTACTACTCATCGCAAGTTTACCCTCATTACATGAAGTGATTGTTCCCCGGCTAACAAGAAAATTATTTTATTTAAAGTAGTTAGAAAGAGATAGCACTTTTTACATTTTATGCAAAAAATCGAAGGAAGTTTAGTCATATAGTTACTGAATCGACAAGAGAAAGCCCATAATTATTCGAAATATTTAAATTTTTACCATCGGTAAATAAAAATTACGCTCAACTCTACAATCCTTACAACATTTTCTGTTCGTTAGTTATATAAAAAATTGTCATGCTTAGTGCCGATGGGGTTTCTGATATGTTGTCCATTTTAATACATTTTACACACAGGACGGTGTTAATAACATCTACCTGAATAATTTGGTAAAAATAAAGAGTGGCGGTATTTTTATTTTCCAAACAATAAAATTACATCATAGTAATATACACTAAACAATTTTACCGTAATGACTATTTCAACCAAAACAACAAGAGTTCAAACCAGAGACCGAATAGGCTGAAATAAATTTATGTTAAATAAATTTTAAAGTAAGCCACTCAAAATTTTGAGTGGCTTTTTTAATCTCAAATTGTAAAAAGAAATCGAATAATATGAAATAAAAAAAGTCGACCCCTCTTGCAAGAAAAGAAATCGACCAAAAGATGTGTCATTCGATATCGTCGAAAATAGACGAATGACATTTTGAACTGGTACAAAGATACTAATTCGTTAGTATCGTATCACACTTTTGGTAAAAATACTATGCACAGGGGGTTCGGCCTAAAACCAAGGCTTATGAACTACAAAAACCTCCAAAACGGTTCATTTAGAGGCTTTTATGCCCAATGGACAAATCTGACTGTCTACTTACACCATTTCAATCTGTGGTTTTCTGTGGAAAACTCAAACTATTGTTGCCGGGGGTCACCGCCTTTTTGGGAATCACTAACTGATTGACAATCCAATTTACCCCTTCGTGTTCTTAATTCATTCACCTTTTAATAATAATAGTTATGAAGAAATTTACAAAATTCAATTTCGGCCTGCAGGTTCATGAACTTGAGGCCTACATATCGAAACAAGTAAAGCGCATCATTACTAGCGCCTTGAATGATATAAATGCTGCTATTAAAACGAAACTCGAAAATTTACAAGGTATCAGTAATGCAATTACAGCGGAATTTAATGTGGTACGAGAAAAAGTAGGGCAATGGTTACAACCAGAGATTGAAAAACTAACTGAAAAAATTAACCAGTTTGAGACAAGCGGTATTATTGATGCACTAGCAGCTAAGATAGATGAGGCAAAGCAAGCTTCAAAATCACTCATCGCTGACATTTCCCGTACAGTGCTCACGTATAACTGGAAATGGTATTTTATATGTTGGGTAGCAATTTTTGCAATTAACATGGTGGATTCTATTTTTAATGCCCCAATCTATCAAATAATAGTAACCACACTTTTGTTTTCAATTATAGTCTCGGTTTTTATCGCTGGAATATTAATGTATTTCTCGCATCTAGTTGGTACGAAAGCAAGAATAGCTAACACACCAAAACAAAGAATGTTAAGACTCCTATTCGGCATTGCTAGCGCAGCCATCATTTTCTTGATATTAGGATTTATCAGAAAAGCATATACAGGTGAAGAAAATCTTTTCGTGAATTCACCATTCGTTTGGATGATATTAAATACATTTTTCTTTACTGTTGCTGTATTAATATCCTACTATAAAATGCCAACTGAAGAGCAAAAATTGGAGCACGATGCTCTAAAAGCTAAAAAGAAGGAATTGGCAAAGTTGCAGTTGATAGTGAAAATTGCGGAACGCGATATGACTGCTGCAGTTGAAGAATACAATGCTACAAAGCAACGAAGAGAAGAGTTTATCAGCTACCGTGATAAATGTCTTTCATCGCTTGATAAAGAAGAAGCGCTTGTCATTGCAACCTGTAAAAAGGAAGCAGAAATCAAAGGAGGAACATTTAATTAACCAAATCAATTCTGAGAGTTTTATGAAATCGATGCAATTATTCAGCACACTTGCCCTCATAGGGGCGGTGTGCTGCTCTTCGTGCAAAGAGACATCAATCGCACAAGAAACAGTCATCCTAATTGACGTTACTGACACAGCTATACAACAATTTGATACAACAGGTGTAAACAATGTTTCGATAATGGATGATTCACCGCTCAACGGAGAAACAACCAAGGTGGTAATTATTTCAGATGTTGCAGTTAATAAACATTTTGAAGCATCTATCCCAATAGTAACCAGCCAGCTTTTTAGCAATACAAAGTCACGAAAAAAAATGGTAACCGAATACCTTTCGAAGCTGAACACAATGATTGGCAATGTAACAGAACAAGACAAAGGTAAAGATGCTTCAGTGATATATAAAAGAATTGCAGAAGAACTAAATATATTGACCAAAAAGCATGCGATTAAAAAAACAATGATTATTAATTCAGATTTAATGGAAAAGTCTTTCATTAACTTTTACAAAGAATCAGTGTTGGAATTGATGGTTACCAATCCAGATTCATTGAGCAATAAGTTAACTGGAAAATATCCATTAAAAGATTTGACCGGGATTGAAATATTTATTTTATTCCAACCCAATGACGTAGAGGAAAGTGAAAGATTTGAGGTAGTCTCCACTTTTTATCAAAATCTTTTTGAATCCCATGGTGCAACAGTACACATTCAATCAAATATTTAAAAGCACTATGAGCAACAGAAATAAAGTAAGCCACATATTGGTGAAATGCATACGACTAGTAATATATATTATTGTATTAGCTGGTTATGCACTCACCAAGCTTGTGGCTATTATTTCTGAACACCTGTCAATTTTTTTAAAGCAAATTCTCACCTCAAACAAATTGCCATGATTGGATTTATTGATTTTTGCATTAGTCTCATTGGTAGTCTTTTCAGCGGCCTTTGGCACCTTACCGAACTTGTCATTTCACTGTGGAGCAAAAAGAAAGGATATGATGCAACGTTTACACCTTTGCATGAAATACTCAGTAAGCATAATAAGGGTTTTAGTTTGGGAGCGCATCAGTCAATGGACTTAAAAACCACTTTTCAGCATTTATTGGTATCAGCACCAAGTGGTGTAGGAAAGTCCACATCGGTCTGTATACCATCGTTAATCAATTTACATGGAAATGGTAGTGTTGTCGTCCTAGACCCCGCTAAAGAGCTTTACAAGGCTGTAGGGGACGTTTATAAGGATTACAACACTTATGTTATAAATTTCTCAGATCGGACCGGCTCTGAAAGCGATGGTTGGAATCCAATGCCGGAGAATGTAGCTGATTTACCAAATTTTACAGACCGCATTTCGAATATTGTTCACGGAAGTTCTCGTGATAAATTCTGGCAGATTCAAAGTGCGGAATTATTAACGACACTCGCTGAACCCTTGTATAAACTCGATAAAAAATACAGGACAGTGCCAAATCTTATGTTGCTACTGAATACGCTGGCAGCCAAAGAAGACCTTTGTAATAAATTTATGGCAAAATATGCTAGCCCTCCAACATGGCTTGAATATTTAGCATTTCACAAAAATTCTGATAATACAAAAGCCAGTATTTTAAGCAGTGCAAAAGCAACCTTATCGGTTTTTAGACAGGAGCATATTCAAAGAATAACCAACACCTCCACCTTTTCGATTTCTGAACTGAGGAAACAGAAATCGATTGTTTTTATCCAAACCAATCCTGCAGAGCTTGAAAAATATAAACTACTTATCAGTGAATTTTTCAATCAACTTATTGGATATATTCTTGCTGACATGCCTGATGAAGCAGATGAAAACATTTTTTTATTACTTGATGAAGCTGGTGTATATCGCATAGAAGCTTTGCCTCTCGGAATAGTGCAGGCAAGGAAAATGCGATGTGGCATTATGATGTTAGTGCAATCTGAACAGCAATTATATAACCTTTTATCTAAAGAGGAAGCTTCTACCATAATTTCTAATTGCTCACGACTTATTCTTACAAATGCGCCACTGTCAACAGCTAGAGAAATATCTGAGCTCGCCGGAAAATTTCAATATAAAGATGAAGAAAATATAACTCGGGTACGAGAACTCATTTCAGTGGATGAAGTAAGGTCAATGAAGGCGGACCAGGGAATCTTAGTTTCAGGGCATTTTCGTCCGTCACTCATTACACTAAAACCACACTACAAAGATAAAAAATATAAAGCAATTACATCAGTCGCACCTCCAACTCTAATCCGGAAGTTGCCGGAAAACAATATTGAATTGTTACCCATCGAATCTCTTGTTCAACAACAAACAAAATCCAATGGAATCAAATGAAAAACAAAAAACATTGTGGCGAGAACAAAAACGTATCTATCGCCAAAAGCGGAAAGAGTATTCCCTGATATTGACAAATCATGAGGCTGCAGAGCTTAAAAAATTTGCACAGCAAAAGAAAATGAAAGTGCCTGCTTTCTTAAAATCGCTAATAAAAGCATATAGCAAAAAAACTGAATATATTTTACCTGATGACAATACGCTCCAAAACCTTATTTTAGAAATGCGGAAAATTGGCACTAACATAAATCAAATGGCAAAATATGTGAATACAAATAAAACCATTTCGAAAAGTGAAATGGAAGGATTTCGTGTAAAGTTAGATGACCTTGAACATCTCATAGTTTCGAAATTAACTCAACCTGTAAAAAAGATCACATGATTATTAAGCTTGTTCCGATTAAAACAAAGGCTAAACTATCAAATGTGATTAATTACATTGCAACTGACAAGGGGCGGATTGAAGATTATAAAAACCAAGGGGTGTTTCACAATGTCAAAAGTCTGGAGTTAGAAAACTTGCGAAAAGAGTTTGAAGTTAATTATGACAATTATGCAAATAAAAGGAGTAATGGAAATATTGCGATGCACATCATTCAAAGTTTATCACCATTAGACAAGGATACAATGACTATAGAAATGATGGATGATATAACCTCTACCTTTTTGAATATGGCATATCCCAAAGCACTCGGATTTGGAACGCATCATAAAGAGCAATCACATTGGCATACACATACAATTGTTTCGGCTAATGAATTAATGAGCAAACAATCAACCCGGCTTTCAAAAGAAAAGCTTTTTGAAGTTCATAAAAGTATGTTGGACTACGTTCATGAAAAGTATCCTGAACTAAAAACCAATATTGATATTTCAAACTGGGGCAAAAAATTGCATAACGAAAATGATTATTATATGAAAAAACGCAATCCAAATTTTAAGTTGACCAAAGAGGAGGTGCAGGAAAAAGTACAAGACATTTTTCGAACCTGTGAGTCATCAAAGCAATTTTATGCAGTTCTCGAATTTGATGGCTTTAAGACCTATACATATAAAGACAATGTATACGGTATCTTATTTGGCGAAGACGAAAAGAAACTCCGTTTTTCCAGAATTGGTATTGATCAAGAGCAAATAGCTGAATTAGATAAACAGTACGAACGCCTCCAAGAACTTGAAAAGTTAAGTTCTGGTAACAAGACAATGACCCTTGACCACTATACTTATGATTTAAACGACATGAGAGGCAACCCTGATGGCCAAGACCCTGATATTAAAACCGATGAAGAAATCGAATTGGAGGAAGCAATTTTAAATGCGGAATTTGCAGAAATTATGAACTACCCAATTGAAGAGCAAGAGGTTATTAAAACCGGTGAAATAGAAAAGGAGGTTGCAACGGAAGAACAAGAAATTGAAGTAATAGATAATGAAATAACCGCTGACACTGAAGCCACTATGAGCGATGACCCAGACCCCTCCGAGGAACAAGAACCAAATGACCAAGAAAATGATATTGAAGACTTGAAGTCCGACTCACAAAGTGACATCGCAACAGACAATGACATGGATATGGGTACCGAGCCATAAAGGTGCAGGAATATTCCTGCCAAGATCGCTTTCAGACAACCTTATCTTTTACGAAAGATAAAAAGACAGTCTGAAAGCTATCTTGCAATTAGGTTTTAATATGTAATCATGTAATGGAATTATTTAATATCTTTAATAATTGCAAAAGAAAATTGAAAGTAAATTATATGGACATTTATGACTTTATATACCCAATTTCAGAAAAACAAATCCTTGAACTCGCAAAAGTCAATGGCCCTTGTAATAATGTCGTTGTAGGAATTGATAAACATTGTTTTGGTGTTACCTTCGGTGAATCTGGAGATATTTGTCAATTTCTTTATGTAAATGGGACAATTCAATTAAAAGGATATCTCCTTCAAATCCATCTAGCTGAGAAGAATTTTTATCCTTTAGTAGTAGAGTTTACTTATATGATGACAATTGAATTTGATTTGATTGACCCTGTAGACTTATACAATGCGCTTATTAAAAATTTTCGTTCGGCAATTGAAATTCAAGGAATTCAAACTGTTACAAATTTCGAATTGCGTTTGTTAAATGAGAAATTTGGTGACAATTACCTAATCTCTGCTGGCCCTATTATGGTAATTTATTATTTAAATAAATTGGAATTTTATCAAACCATCGTTGGAGATAATCACCTAGCTATTGAAGCAGATAAAAATTATGTTTATCTGCTAATTAATTGCCGAAACGGGCTATTTAAAATAGGAAGAAGTAAGAATCCTCTGCAAAGGGAAAAAACCCTTCAAGCAGAAGAGCCTGAGATATTGTTGATTAAGTATTGGGCAGCAGAGAAAGCATTTGAAAATACACTCCATAAGCATTACCTCTCAAAACGTATTAGAGGTGAATGGTTTAAATTAAATTTAAATGACTTATTGGAATTAAGAAAGGTTACGAATGAATTAAATCTGTCGAAATAATCGTTTCCAACTTTTTACTTGGAAACATTAATTACGGATTCTAAGGCTTCATCAACATCTTTATTAACAAAATTGGATTGATACCCAATAGTTGTTAAAACGGATGAATGTCGATAAAGCTTCTGTAGCATTTGGATTGGAATTTTATCACCTGAAATATTTCCAAATGTGTGCCGTGCAATGTGCATGGTTAACCTTTTCTGAATTTTAGCTTGAGGTGCAACTTTATTTCGTAAAAACTTATCAATCCTACTAGTGGTAAAAGCTATTTTGCGTTGAACAATAAATGGTTCAGTTGTAGAATCCAAAACTTTTAAGTCCGGGAATATGTAATCATCTTTAAAACGCCTTACACTAGAATATTGGGAAATGATGTAAAGCGCCTTCTCTGGAATTTTGAGTGAACCAGCCTTTGAATTTTTACCCATAACATAGTGTAATCTATCGTTTTGAATATCTGTCCATTTTAGTCTTAAAATGTCAGACACTCTCATACCAGCTAGATAAAAAGAAAATAGCCAAAGGTTGCGGCAATGGTTCTCAAAAGTATTTTCTTGCAAATGTAAATTCTCCAATGCTTGAATATCTCTTGTGTCAAGACCAATTTTGGAGGATTGAGGAAATTGAATTCGAATCTTTGAGGCCCCAAATGGGTAATATTTTTGGTCGATAATTTCAGCTTTGATTGCCTGGCTAAAAACTGAGCGAATAACAACTAGATGATTTACAATTGTTCTTTCACTTATCGATAATGTGCTTTTTAAATAAATTTGAAATCTTTCTAAAAGTGGAATGGTAACGTCTGAGAAAGAAATATCATTCCCTTTTAGAAAATCTTTAAAGTGTTTAACTCTAGGTTTGTCAGCAGTATATCGGTTATATTTTCCTGCAGTTTTTAGGTTATCAAGATAAAGGTCGGCCTGTGCAAAAAGAGTTAGCCCACCTGTCGGTTTTATTTTTTGCTTTACCGCGAATGATGATACACTACTTTTATGAGTTTCTAGTTCCAACGATTTATCAGTAGCCTCTGATAACTTTTTAACAAGAAAGTTATTCAATCTTGCAGAATTAGGATAGCTTTTTTTAACACGTTGTTGATTGGCATCCCAATCCTCTTCTCTTATCGAATGCCCCAAATGAATAAATGACGTTTTTCTATCTTTGGTTATTCGTAATGCTAAAGGAAAAGTTCCGTTCTTTGATTCTTTCTGTCTCAGTACAATTTTTACGGTAGCCATAGATAATAAAGGGTTTAAGGGATGAATTGATGTTACAAAGGTACAACATAGGTACAACAATATGTGATTTTATATGTATTTTTATGAAATATTATTTAAACGTGCTTCAGTATTTATAGGTGTTTCAACACACATCAATACATATCAAACCAATATCCCAAGGACTGAAAATCCTTGTGTCGGCGGTTCGATCCCGCCCCACACCACCCTAAAGTAGAAAAAGCCTGATGCAGGAGCATCAGGCTTTTTCACTTTAGGGTGCCCCGAAGTGAGCGAGGAACGAGCTCTACTTCTGGGCTTTCGGAATTCAAAATATGATTATACAACATAACGCATCAGGCTTTTTCTACTTTAGGGCTTTCGGAATTCAA
>DAORKJ010000069.1:1494-2701 GCA_035439505.1 Chitinophagales bacterium | reverse complement strand
ATACAACATAACGCATCAGGCTTTTTCTACTTTAGGGCTTTCGGAATTCAAAATAGGATTATACAACATAACGCATCAGGCTTTTTCTACTTTAGGGCTTTCGGAATTCAAAATATGATTATACAACATAACGCATCAGGTTTTTTCACTTTAGGGTGCCCCGCTGTGAGCGAGGAACGAGCTATACTTCTGGGGCTTCCGGAGACGTTAATTTTTTTTATCCCAAAAGCACTCTGCACAAGCAGTTCCAAAACACAAGCTCAAATTCTTTGGAAAATTTAATATAAACCTTATAACCTGGCAAGCACGAGCTCTACTTCCGGGGTACTTCAGAGTGAGCGACAAAAGGGGTTCACCCCTGAAATGAGCGACGCAGGAGCGCTACTTCAGGGAAAATTTGAACTCCTCCAAAATCATTTCTACATTTATTAAAATTCCTTAAAAATGCTTACTCCCTTACCTTTTTGTGTGTACGTTCTTTTTAGTGAAAAGGACAACATGTTATATACTGGATATACATCCGATTTAAACAGAAGGATGCAACAACACCTCAACGGTGAAAGTCCAAATACTTCAAAGCGCTTACCGGTTAAACTTATATTTTGCGAATATTATTTATTTAAAGAAGATGCTGAACGAAGAGAAAATTATTTTAAAACTACTGCAGGTAAAAAGGCGTTAAAAATTATGTTGAATGGTACTTTGGAGAAATTAAAAAATGGATTTACAAATAATCTATAGTATAATTTATACGAGTTAAACATTCTGTCTCGTCCTGAAATAGCTTGTCACAGCTAAACCAAACTGGATGCAAATTAAGAAAATAAGGAGAAGTGGTTAGCGCCTAAAAGTTTTGTCCCGTATTTAAGACGAACGGAAGCTTTCTCGTCGTAGAATAACCTCCCACATTTTTTACTATAACACCCCACTCCAAGAATCTCTTCCAATGCATAGCCACGAGACTCATTCATCTCCCCAAATATCCCCTTTACTAAAAATACCACACACTTCGCACACTAAAACCTGTATTTCGCTCAAAACCATAAGCATTTCTGAATAGGACTACCTACATTTGAAATTAAAATACAGCCCATGTTTCATTTTCCCAACTTGCTAAGATCAATAATATTATTGCCCTTATTACTTTCACTAAGTATTTATGCCCAAATTCCACAACGATGGGAGATTGATGCTAAAACGTTCAGGG
>DAORKJ010000069.1:0-1394 GCA_035439505.1 Chitinophagales bacterium | reverse complement strand
GGGGCTTATAGTTTTCCATTCACTGTTGCAGATTTGGATTCTGATAATGATGATGATATCTTATATACCACAACCGGTGCACATGAATTAATCTGGGCTGAAAATGTTTATGCTGAAGGGGGTGAATTTATTCCACATGGTATTTTTGAACTTACTTATTATCCAAATCAATATGCCGTAGGAGATTTTGACAATGATGATGATATGGATATTATTACTTCAACTTTAGATGATAATGTATGTTGGATTGAAAATTTGGGTGGAGAATTTTTTTCATTTGAAACAATTATTGAAGAGATTGAAAATATGAAATGTATGACTTTTACTGATCTCCAAGATGATAATGATTTGGATTTGCTGATAGGCGCCGGGGAATCCTACGATGACGATGATAACGGATTGTTTGTGCTGTATAATGATGGTTTGGGTAATTTTTCAGGTGCTGTTAATTACTATACCTATACCGACGTAATAAATATTACAACCGGGTTTATCAATGATGATATTTATCCAGATGTTGTTTTTTTGGATAATAGTTTAGGAGCGTTAGATGGATATCCAGTTAATGGACATATGCTGTACGGCACCAATGATGCAACTTTAAGTGACATTAATAATTTGTTGAGCTTCACACCACCGCAATTTGATTTAACAGGCTTCTCAAAAGGAGATTTATCAGATATTAATGAGGATGGTTTTGATGATTTGGCAATTTCAGTAAATGGTGGTGTTATTTGGTCGACAAATGTGCCGGCTGAAGGCCATTTTTCGGGATATAAACAATTAGCACAAATGAGAGCCGAGCCAAGAGGATTGAGCTTTATTGATGAAAACGGTAGCGACGAAAATGAGATAATATTGTATGATAGAAACGGTAGAATAAACAGTTATGATTTTGATACATTAGCTAATGCTTTTGAACTCATTTCAAAACCGGATAGTGTTGCAAAATTGTTTAATGTTTCATCACTATTAACATTTGATTTTGACAATGATGGTCTTGAAGATATTTTTGCAAATAGCTATTCAGCTTGCGAGGAATGTTTATATGATGAGGAATATAAAATTTTATGGGTTTACAAGAATTTACCCGGACAAGGAGTATATGCCAGCCCCTCTATAGCAGCAACAGAAAAATTGATTTATCCGATAACTTCAGACATTGATGGGGATGGATATAAAGATATTGTTGCTAGTTATCCAAATTATTATTTCGTCGGTTATGACGATGATGGTTTTGAAATTTATGCCTCTCAGTATAATATTTACTGGTTGAAAAATGAAAGTGGAAGCGGAATATTTACCAAACATATGATTTCCTTAGAAGATACCCCAACACAAAATATCACAAAATCGGGCGACATGGATGAAGATGGTGATATGGATGTTATTTC
>DAORKJ010000068.1:19238-20790 GCA_035439505.1 Chitinophagales bacterium | reverse complement strand
TTGGTAACAAAATCTCCTGCATAATTACTATTGGTTCCACCTAATACTAACTGGTCACCAACTTTCCATCCTGTTGGAGTTTCAGCCAGTTTTAAATTGGATGCCCCTGCGTTTAATCCTTTTGAAATTGCACAAAAGGTTTTTTTGTATTCCCCGTTCACCACCATAAAACCATGACTTATAATTCCTTTTGTAAACTCGTAAGGGTCATTGCTGATATCGATAACACCTTTGTCGGAAAAAATAATTTTCGCCGTAACAGTTCCTAATATTGGTTCAGCAGTAGTTCCAATATTGAAGTGACCAATAGGGTCGGTTACAATAGTAGTAACCTTTAATTTGGTATTCACATTGTTTTTAAAATTAAGCGTGCCTTTTATGCGCACCCAATTTATTTCGGTTTCACTTACCGCATCATAAGTAACTGTGGTTGCAGAATCAATAAATACCCTCGCACCTGAATTAGGCACTGTGCCAGTGTTCCAGGTAGCAGGATTAAACCACGAACCGTTGGTGATTGAAATATGTGTGGCATCATCAATAGGAACAGTGGCAAAAACAGCGCAATGTTCATCATGCATTAATTCATCATCAGGATGTGCATTACAATCTTCATCCATTTGAGCGAATGCAGAAAGTACTAATAAATTAAAAGATAAAAACGCTCCAATTCTTTTCAGACCATAAAAATTCATCATAACACTTAATTGTTTGTTTAGTTACAAAAAAGTGTGGCAACAAGGGAGTGCGGTAAAAGAGGGTGATGTGTGTATAGACGAAGGATGTCGAATAACCGATGCAAAGTAAAAATATTATTTTAATATTCGTGCATTAGTTAATCCTATTTTTAATTGTGCATTGACTAAAATTGTTGACAACCGCGGTATTTACTAGCTAATGTGCTTACAATCAATACACATTTTAAAATCGCCAATTTCGCATCATTCCTTACTTTCCATTTTTAAACGGAATTTTTCAGGAACAGCAGCAACCTTTTTTTTCTCATAATTAAAAAATACTATTCCGGTTTTAGCAATAGCAACTTCGCGGTTACCACTTGATACTTTATAATAAATATCAAACGATACCCGACTAAAATCGCCGACTGCTATTGCAATGGTTAGCCTTTCGGCATAAAATGCTTCTGTTTTGAATTGTATAGCAACGTCAGCCATAATAATGCCAGTTCCTTCCACATCCATTTCTGAATAACCGAAATGTTTTAAATATCTAACTCTGGCTTCGTGCAAAAGCGCCAACATGCTATCATTACCAAGGTGCCCGCCATAATTTAAATCGGTTATGCGCACTTTTATTTCAGTAGAAAAAATATGTTTTTCCGGAAAGTTTACCTGAATTCTCGACATCCCACAAAAATAGAAAATGTAGCTTTAGGATTGTAATCCTGACATACGCGCCAATGGCACCGTGGTTTGGTCGGCAAATTGTTTGTTCAAAAATTTATAATAACCGGTAATGGCAATCATTGCCGCATTGTCGGTGCAATATTCAAATTTAGGGATGAACACTTCCCAGTTTTCTTTTTCACCTA
>DAORKJ010000068.1:0-19138 GCA_035439505.1 Chitinophagales bacterium | reverse complement strand
GCCTCCCCGGCAGCATCATCGTTGGTTTTTCCAATTATTTCCATCTCCAAATGGCTGTCAACCCGCACTATCTGGGTATGTCCACCACTTACCGTCAAACATAAAAACGGGAAATCCGGCTTTGGGTCATCAATAAAATGGGCCAGAATATGAGCTTGCATATGGTGGACTGCAATAAGTGGAATGTTTAGTGCGAGGGCAATTCCTTTAGCATAACCGGCGCCAACCATCAGTGAACCCAGGAGGCCGGGCCCTTGCGTAAATGCTACAGCATCAATTTGTTGGAGCGAAATTCCTGCAGTTTTAAGGGCAAAATCAACAACGGGAACAATATTTGCTTGATGTGCACGGGATGCCAGTTCGGGAACAACACCACCGTATTGTTCATGAATAGACTGATTTGCGATGTAATTCGCAACAATTTGTCCATCAATCAATACAGCTGCACTGGTTTCATCACAGCTTGACTCAATTCCAAGAATTGTAACAGGCATACAATATTCGTAATTTAACCCCGTAAAAATAAGCAGGAAAGGCGTAGGTGCAGCAACTATTCACATATTGGAGAATTTATTCCTTCATCCGAAGGATTGCACTTATCTTATTTTGGGGTCTTTTGGGTCTGTTTTTACTGATTTTTTTCCTACTTAGAATTCCGGCTGTCCAAAATTATGTAGCTTCCAAAGCAACAACATGGTTGAGCGAAAAACTGCAAACCAAGGTGGAACTGAAGGAAATAAGCATAGATGTTTTAGACCATCTCGTTTTAAAAGGCTTATATATTGAAGACCAAAACCGGGATACCCTAATTTATGCCGGTAAGCTGGAGGTGAATATTGGGACTTTAAATCCTTTTACGCCAAGTATCAGGCTGAAAAATATCAGTTTGAGTGAAACGACTATTAACATCAAACGTACCTTACCTGATTCTATAGCGAATTATAGTTTTATTGTCGATGCATTTGGTGGCTCCTCATCCACGGATACTAATTCAGCTCCTTCAAGTGGAGGCAAATCAGTCGAACTTCGCTTAAATAAAATCAATATTAGCACTACCACTTTCCGATATTATGACGAAGTTGCTGCAAGCGATATGTTTATGTATATCGACGATTCGGAAATTTTAATTAATAATATAGGATTAGAAGAACATGTACTTGCACTTGAAAAAGTGCAGTTTGATGCAACCACATTTAAACTGACGGGTTTATTGGATACTATACCATCGACTTCGGAAGATAGTTGGGATACCATTCATATTGCCATGGGCGACTGGACTTTGGAAACTACTCAGTTATTATTAAATGATTGTGCATTTTATTTTAAAGATATTAACGATACCATTCAAACCACGGGTATCAATTTTAGTGATATGGCTGTTACCAATATCAATATCGATATGAGCGATATTTTATATAGTGGTGATACTATTTTAAATACAATAAATCATTTATCCTTAAAAGAAAAATCAGGATTCCAGGTTGATACGCTGAGAGCAAATGTTATTTTTTCCCCTTATGAAATCTCCTTAAAAGGGATGCTCATTAAAACACCAAATTCCAGAATTGCAGATGCTTTTGGATTGTCGTTTAGTACATTAAATTCCTTCGACAGGTTTGAAACAGAAATCAGAATGGATGGCAATTTTAATAAAAGTATTATTTCGAATAAAGACATTGCCTATTTTGCTCCTGAGTTAAATGCATACGAAGTATTACTCGAACTCAGTGGCCATGTGTATGGCACATTGGATAATTTAAAGGGAAGAGATTTTGATGCACAGGTAAACAATACTGCAGGTATTAAAGGAACATTGGACATTAAAGGTTTACCTAATATAGATGAAACATTTCTCGATTTAGCCTTTGAACCATTGTATGTAAATACTTATGAATTAGAATCAATAATCGGAAAAGGGAAATTACCTGAAAGTATTTTAAAATTAGGTACCATCAATTATAACGGGCGTGTTACAGGATTTGCTTATAACCTGGTAACCTTTGGTGATATAGTTACCGATGAAGGTAATATGTATACCGATGTGAATTTCCAATACGACCCGGAAACTAAAACATCCGGATTTAAAGGCAATCTTACGACCACCGCTTTAAATGTTGGAAAAATTTCAGGGCAGTCTGATATTTTAGGAAAAATCAGTATGACAGCAAGTATTGATGGTTTTATTGGCAATGATAATACCTCTGATTTTGATGTGGAAACAAAAATAAATGCTGTTGAGTTTTATGGGTATAATTACACCAATATTGAGGTTGATGGCCAGTTTCAAAACGACTATTTCGAAGGCAACTTTGCCATTGACGACCCGAATATTGAAATGACATTTAATGGTATTATAGATATGCAGGATAGTGTTCCTGTTTATGATTTCAAATCGAAAATTGAAAGAGCGAATTTAAAAAAGTTGAATTTTTATCCTGAGCCATTAATACTAAGTGCTACTGCTTCTATGAATGCTGAAGGCACCTCATTGGATAATATGATTGGTGATATTCATTTCGGAGACTTATTACTAATTCGCGATAAATATATATACCGACTCGATACATTAAACATTGTGGCTAAGGTTGATACCGGCCAAAAATCGCTTACAGCAAATTCAAATTTATTTGATTTTCAAATTGCGGGGAATTACAATCTGAGCACGTTGCCAAACGCCATAAAAAATATGGTAAACCACTACACCAATGGCAACGACACAGTTGTTTATGCACCTCAAATTGCGAAATACGAACTCAGTATTAAAAATGCTGATAAGTTGATGGCCATTTTTTACCCTGACATTCAGGTAGTGCGGAATTTAAAAGTTAGCGGCGATTTCAATACCGGCACAAACAATTTTACCACACGTTTGCGCGTAGGCCAATTTAATTATGATAATATATTATTAGACACTCTGCTTGTTGAAGCACGCACCATCAACGACAAACTGGAATTTTTTACCAGTTTAAACAGCACAACCATCAATAATAATATCACTTTGCCTGTATTAAAAACTGATGGAAATTTCGCACAAAATAAATTGAGTTATAACTTAAAATTTGGTGCCGACACCGACTCTAATCGTATTAACTTAAATGGTGAAGTTGCCTTTATCGATTCGTTGATGGCATTTAATATATTACCTTCAGAAATATATTTCCAGGCCGAAAAATGGGATATTCTAGCTAACAACTCTTTACAATACGTAAACAATAATATCATCGCACAAAATTTCACACTGAGTAGTGGAACAAAAGTAATTAGTTTAAGCAGCGCTCCTGATCCAACCTATACGACAATTTTAAAACTCAATATCCGAAACATTCCTATAGGTGATCTTGTAGAACAATATGTTTTACAGGGTGAAAGTATATCGGGAACATTAGATGCTACTTATAGTATTGGCAACGTATTGGGGGATCCAAGTTTTATGGGCGGAGCTGAAATTAAAGGATTAACCTTAAATAATGTCTTGCTGGGAAATTTAAAATTGAATACCTCTTTAATTAGTCCTAGTAACAGATTAAAATTTTCAAGTACTTTAGTAGGTGATAATGGTTTCACGACTGACGGATTTTATGTGTTAGGGGAAGGAGAAGTTGAAGACAGTATACAATTAAAAGCCGAATTCAAAAAAACACAACTTATGGTGGTTGAGCCATTCCTGAGAGGAATACTTTCAGATATGGATGGAACAATTAATGGTGCTTTGAGTGTAAATGGTCCAGCCAGCAGACCAATTATGGAAGGAGATTTAGTGGTAAAAAAAGGTGGCCTCACTATTGATTATTTAGGCACCCATTATTATTTCGACCAAATAGATATTAATATTGGACGCAATAAAATTTTGATACCGGAAACAACTGTTACTGACAAACTCAACAACCAGGGCAAATTAAAGGGTGAAATCACTTATTCCAACTTTGATGCTTGGAATTTCCGTGAGTTAAGTTTAAAAAGTGAGAACCTCATCTTAATGGAAACTGATGCAAAACAAAATCCTGATTTATTCGGATATGCCATTGGTAAAGTTGATGCAAACATCACAGGTAAATTAGATGCATTAAATATTGCCGTTGTTACAACGCCTCATTCAGGTACTGTAGTTAATTTACCTACCTATGGTTCGGGCAACGTAAAGCGTCATGATTTTATTCGTTTTGTAAATAAAACTGATACAACAAAATTAACTACAGCTCCGGACGAGTTAAGCTTAGCTATTGTAGATATTGATTTAAAGCTCAATGCAACTCCTGATGCCGAGATAAAATTATTAATCAACAGCGAAGGAACGGAATATTTAACCGGTAAAGGATTTGGTGCATTAAACATTAAAGCGAATTCATTAGGCAAAGTAGATATGACCGGAACTTACAGAATAACGGAAGGGTTATATGATTTTTCATTCCAAGGTTTATTCCAAAGGCCATTTAAGGTTGTTCCGGGCAGCACCATAGAATTTAGCGGCTCACCCTACAATGCGAAATTAGATTTAACTGCAGAGTATGTCGCTAAAGACATTAGTGTAAGTTCATTAACATCAACCGATACGAAAGAAAAAACCGATGTGAATGTTTTAATTAATATCACCGGCATTTTAGAATCCCCTCAAATTGATTTCGATTTGGAAGTTCCGGAAGGTCAGGGCACCGCTACCAACAATTCAGATTTCCAGCGTCGTTTACAACAGGTGCGCTCCGATAAAAACGAGTTAAACAAACAAGTATTCGGATTATTGATTACCAATAGTTTTTTACCGCAGGATTTAACCACCTTTAATGCTGTGGGAACCACTACTAACAACACCATCAACGATTTCGTATCAAGTCAGCTTACTACTTATTTCCAAAATGTATTAAACGATTTCCTAAAAAACACAGAGATTGATATTGGGTATGATAATATACAAAGTGGTTCATACAATTACACTAATGAACAAGGTAAACAAATTGACATCAAACTCGAGCAGGAGATTAACGATAACATTATTGTAAAAATCGGAACTACATATTATGATTTTGCGAATGGTGCGCAAGGTTCAGCGAATAACCTTGCCGGAGATTTTGAAGTGGAATATATTATTACACCCGATGGCAGAGTTCGTGTCAAAGCTTTCCGTCTCTCAGAATACGACGCCATTATAGCTAAAAATGATGTAAAAACAGGTGTGGGTATTTATTATACCAAAGATTTCAATAAAATAAAAGAGTTGTTGCCTTGGAATAAATAATATGGTAACAATTAAAAGCTAGAGAAAGAGTTTGTTTTAATCCGGATTATACAATTTCACATCATAAAAAAAGCCCCCACCTTTCAGCAGGGGCTATGGACTTGTTTTAAAAAACTATTTTTCTATAATAATTTTTTGTGTAATTACTGCACCATTGGCAGACTGCATGTTTACTAAATACATCCCTGAAGGCATATTTTCAGTAGTATAATTGCGTGTTTGTTCACCTTCAATTACTTCAACATTTTCGCTAACGATGATACTTCCGGTAATAGTAGTTATTTGAATTGTTACAGTACCCGCTTGCAAAGCAGTGAATACCATTTCGAAATTATCAGAAGCAGGGTTTGGCATAACCATCATTTCCGCTTGAGTTAATTCGCCTTCGCGACAACCATCTGTAACCACGAGTAATTTTGATGCACTGGAACAACCTTCTTTAGTTGCCAGGCAATAAAATTTACCTTTGATAGATGTTGTATAACTATTAGAAGTAGCGCCACCAAGAGCAACATTATTTTGATACCATTGATAAGTAGCACCCATAACTGCAGGTACACTCATTATTACATCTCCACCACATAAACCAACTGTTCCTGAAGGTGTAATTTCCAAACGTTCGGCGTATTTCAATTTAATATCTAAACTTGTAGCCTCACATTCGCCTGTAGTAACCACTGCACGATATTTTCCATTTAAGGAAGCATAATAAGTGGCATCATTCGCACCAGGAATATCAATGCCATTTCTTTGCCATTGAATATTAGCAGCGTCGGTTGTTGCTGTTAACATAGTACTAGCTTCATAACAAATTAATGTGCCTTCAGAAGTTATAGAAACAGAAGGTGCTGCATCAGCAGTTACATCAATAGTATTTGAAACACCTTCGCATAATCCGGAAGTGACAGTAACTGAGTAGGCGCCAGAAATTGCAGTAGTAATAGATGAAGTTGTTTCACCATTACTCCATAAATAAGTATCATAAACACCATCAGTATTTAACGTCACATCAGTTCCACAAAATACAACAGGACCATCTGCCGTAATTACAGGTGTCGGATTTGCATTTTCAGTAACTGTAATATTATCTGAAGTTGCAGAACATCCGTTAGCATCGGTAACCATAACTGAATAATCACCGGATGCACTTACATTTATTGTTCCATCTGTTGAGCCATTGCTCCATAAATAAGATGTTGCTTCAGATGCCATTAAATTAACATCTCCACCTTCACAAAAAGTAGTAGCGCCATCAGCAGAAATTGTTGCTGTAGGGTTTGAATTAACAGTTACAGTTGTGGTTGCAGAAGTTGCTGAACAACCATTAGCATCTGTTACCGTTACTGCATAATCACCATTTGTAGTTACCAAAATAGATGCAGTGGTTTCGCCGGTATTCCAATCATATAAATTTGCCGCACTTGCTGTTAAATTTACACTTCCACCTTCACAAAATTCAGTTGCCCCATCAGCAGAAATAGTTGCTATTGGATTTGCATTAACGGTTACAGAAATGGTGTTTGAAGTATTTACTCCATTGGTGCAATAATAATCACCACTTTCAGTTACCACAATACTTTGTGTTGTTTCTCCGGTGTTCCAGATATTACCATCAGCTTCTGTTGAAGTTAAGATAACAGCACCACCTTCGCAAAATTCAACAGGCCCTTCTGCTGCAATTGAAACAGAACCGCAAGCCTCAACAATTACTTCAATTGTGCTACTATTATTACTACATCCTTCGGCACTATACACTGTTGCAGAATAAACTCCCGAAGTAGTTACATTTATTGATGATGTTGTTGCACCGGTATTCCATAAATAAGTAACACCGCCTGTTGCGATTAAATTAACAGAACCTCCACTACAAAACGTTGTCGGGCCATCAGCACTAATTCCTGCAATTGGATTTGCATTTTCGGTTACACTTATTGTTGACGATGTATTTGAACAACCATTTGCATCAGTAATGGTTACATAAAAATCACCACTCGCATCTGCAATAATTGAATTTGTTGTAGCACCATTACTCCATTCGTAGGATTCGGCATCATTTGCTGTAAGTGTCACACTTCCATCTTCACAAAAAGTTGTCGCACCATCAGGTGTAATTGCCGCAACAGGATTTGCATTTACAGTGATGTGTATCGGATCAGAGATAGCAGAGCAACTGTTTTTTGTTAATTCAACACTATAATCACCTGTTGCACTTACGGTGATAGTTGGTGTTGTTGCGCCATTGCTCCATAAATAACTATCTGCAACAATTGGTACACTTAAAGTAACATCTCCCCCTTCACAAAATTCAGTTGCACCATCAGCTTCTATTATTGCAACCGGTAACGGTGTAGATTCTGTAGTAATTGTATTTGAAGTGCGCACACATCCAGCACCATTATCTATAGTTAAGTAATTATCTCCTGATAAAGTTACTGTATTCGTTTCTGTAACGGAACCATCACTCCACAAATAACTTAAATGATGATCAGGTGTACTTAAAATTATGGATTCACCATCACAAAAAGTAGTTTCACCTTCAGCAACTATAGTAATTTGATCAGGGCAATAGTTGTTTGTTAAACGGTATGGTCCAAAGTGTAATGTGCTGTAATAATTTACACGAGCATAATAAGTGCCGGCAGCTAAATTTAATTCTGAAATTGAAAAAGTTCCATAATTTGATTGCGATTCTAAAGTAGTTCCAGCACTATTCAAAATATAGATGGTATTATATTGCGCCGGATCCTTTTCGATAGTTAACGTTAAATCACCAGGTTCACTTAAATTAATTATATAATAATCATTCTGATCGTAAATGGTACCATTACTTCTATAACCAATGTGGCCTTCAACTGTAGAATTGGTAAGCATTGGTGCTGCTTCCGCCATGGAACCATTTGGTTCCGGGTCATTAGCATAAACAGGTGGAGTTAAATTAAACGATAAAGTGTAAGATGAATAATAAGATGTACTATAGTTATCAACCTTTGCATAATAATCGCCGGCAGCAAGATTGTTCACAGAAAAAGTGGCAGTAGTATAATTAAATTCACTACCTAATAAAGTTGTACCATTATTGTCATACAAATAAATACCATGATACATTCCTGTCCCCTGATTTATTGTTAAGGTAATAATTCCATCCTCAGTTGTGGTTAGTTTATACCAGTCATCAGTGTCATAAGTACCACCGTTTCTATAAAATCCGATATGTCCGTTTACTGTTCCACCTTCAGGAATACTGACCGTTGCATCGGTATATAATTCATTAGGTTCAACGTCAGATGCAAAAGCCGTTGGTGTTGCCACAAATTGTAAGGTATAACCTGAATAATAAGATGTAGAATAATTGTCAACTTTAGCATAATAAGTTCCTGCAGATAAATTATATCGAACTGTGCTTACAGCAGTATATTCAAAATTAGATGCAAGCAAAGTTGTGCCATCATTATCATATAAATAAATACCGTGATACATGCCGGCACCTTGTGTCAAGTTAAGTTGTAACTGACCATCCTGACTCATATTTAAAATATACCAGTCGTCAGTATCATAAGAGCCTCCATTATAACGATGACCAATATGTCCGTTTACACTGCCGTTTTCAGGAATTGTAACTGTAGCAGATGCATAAGTATCATTCGGTTCTGCATCATTAGCGAAAATTGTTGGTGTAACGGTATTCGTTATTGTATAACCATTAAAATAATTAGTAGAATAATAATTTAAACGAATGTAATATGTTCCGGCTGCTTTTCCGGTAACTGTTAATGTGTCGGTTCCATAATCTGCTGTTGAACCTAACAATGTTGTTCCATCATTATCATAAATGTAAAGGTTATTGTAATCTCCGGTATTATTTGCAAAAGTTGCAGTAATATTTCCATCCTGTGTTGTAACAACTTTATACCAGTCGTTCATGTCATAGGCACCGCCATTATTTCGAAAACCGATATGTCCTGTTGCATTACCGTTTTCGGCTATATCAATGGCTTGCAAATAAGTATCATTCACTTCTGTATCATTGGCATATTCGGCAATGGTTAAACTGGAAGTAATGGTGTAATTTCCTGAATAACCTGCATATGCAACAACTGCTGCATAATAATTACCTGCTGCTAAACCATCAACTGAAAGTGCAACAGTCGAATAATTTGATTCAGTCCCTAATTGCGTAGCTCCGTCGCTATCATACAACCGAATGGTAAGATAGGTTACATCGCTAGTAAGCGATAAAGTTATTTTACCATCTGTGGCAGTTGAAAACGCATAGTAATCTATGACATCTCCTGTTATGTTGATAGTGCCTGTGTTGCCAACATCAAGTGTCATGGCATCTGCAGTAGCTGCAGTGTTGTTGTCCGGCTCTGTGTCGGCCCAAATTTGATTGCTGATAAAAATAATCAGCAAGAATGGGAGTAGTTTTTTGAGTTTCATAAAATAGTTTATTGGTTTGCTCACAAGTATGAGAAATTTGAGAAACTCAAAATTAAGTGCAAAGCCCTGCCTGTAAAACAGCGAATAGTAGTGGGAAAATCAGCTCAAATCATTTTTTCTTTTAACGCTTTTGCAACAGCTTCACTTACACTGTTAACATGCATTTTTTTGTAGATATTCCGAATATGAAAATTAACAGTATGATAGCTAATGGCTTGTTTTGAAGCAATCATTTTATAACTTAATCCTGCAACAAGATCAGATAATACTTCTTTTTCTTTTTCAGTAAGCAGCATATCATTCGTCACTTTTTGCTGTTCTTTATTTCTGAAAAAATGTAACACTTTAATGGCAATTTCGGGTGTCATTGGCGCACCCCCTTCATGAATTTCACGAATCGCTTCTAACAGTTTTAACGGCGCTGCTTTTTTGAGCAAGTATCCCGAAGCACCTGCTAAAATACTATCAAAAACTTTGTCATCGTGATCAAAAACCGTCTGCATCATTACCGGTAATTGCGGGTAATTCGTTTTAATCATCCTTACTGCCTCTATACCATTTATACCGGGCATGTCAATATCCATGATAATCACATCAGGATTACAGGAAAGTATATCAGCAACACCATTATTAAAATTTTCAAATGCCCCCGCACATAAAAAGCCTTCAGAAGTATCCAATAATAATTTAACCCCATCTCTTCTGGTGGCATTATCATCAAATATGGCTACACGAATCGGCATAAAATCATATCAAAATTATCTAATAATGTTGATTACCTACCTACTAATATTAGTAGGTTTACCATTTAAACGAAAGCACAACAGTGGTGCCTTTACCGAGCTGTGAAAACATTTCAAAATTGCCATTTAATGCCGCAGCCCTTTCTCGCATAGTAAACATGCCGTTTCCATCATTCAACGCATTTACATCAAAACCAACACCATTATCCCGAATTTCCATGCGCAAATCGCCACCCAGTCGTTTAAATTGTATATGCACTTGTGTTGCGCTTGCATATTTCTGAATGTTATTTAATACTTCCTTGTAAATCAAAAATAACTCTTTGCGTTTATTAGCAGCAATTTTAATTCCACTTAATTTTTCATCTATATCAAAGTGAATTTCAATATTTTTCACCGATAAATTTTCCAGCGCATATGATTTTATACGTAACAACATCTGATCAAAGTTGTCGTTTCTCGGCTGCAAACTCCAAACAATATGTGTCATGTTTTCCTGCATTTCGGTGCTGATGCCGGTAATTTTATCTAGAATCGGTTCCAGGTCTTTATTCGCTCCTGATTTATTTTTGGCTACTTCACTGTATAAATTAATTGTACTTAGAGCGCTGCCCACATCATCATGCAAATCGTTCGCAATTTTATTACGCATAGTAAGCACATTTTTTAATTGCTGCTCGCGATAACGAATAATTAAAAATGTAATTCCAAAAATGCTTAACACACACAGCAGATAAAACCACCATGTTTGCCAATAGGGTTTCAAAATTTCAAAAGTCAGCATATTACTGCTGTTGCTCCAGTAGCCTTGCGGATTGGTAACCTGTATATACAAGGTATATTTCCCCGGAGGTAAACTGGTAAACCGTATCACATTATTTTTTCCCAAATCTGTCCAGTTATCAGTTAATCCTGCTAGTTGGTAGCGATATTTTACTGTTTTAGGTTGTGACAGTTGTAAACTGGAAAAATTAACAGTAATGAAGTTTTCATCATGTTTAAACACCAGTTCGGCGTAATCATTACTTTTATCGATTAACTTATCAGAAACCAACATATCGGTTATGTATAATTCCGGAAATTTGGTTTCAAAAATATATTGGTCTGGGTTAAAGGAAATTAAATAATTGCCTGCGCCGTACATCCATGTGCCCGATTTGCTTTGTAATAACCTCGCCGGTGAACGCAACGACCAACCTGAATAAATAAGTGGCACAAAGCGGAAATTCCTATCCTGTAAATTAAACACTAAAAAGCCCCCTTTTATTGGCAACCAAAGGTTTCCCTTATTGTCCGGATACAATCCAAACATTTGCTGCTGGTTATTTACCGTATTGTAATACCGCGTAAATTTTTTCCCGTCAAATGCATTTAATCCATTTGAGGTCGCAATCCATAATATTCCGTCCGGAGCCTCCCATACTGCGGAAATATTATTATGAGAAATGGAATTAGAATCAGATATACTGTGTTTATAAATGGTGAAATCATTTTTAATGGGAAACGATTTATTCCACTTATTTAATCCCTCAGATGTTGACACCCAAATGTTACCTTTAGAATCGCGATAAATATTTCGGACAAAGTTATTGGATATACTATTCGGTTTGTTGGTATATTGGAACAGGTTATAATAAGTATCATCTGTGGCATCATATATACTTACGCCAGAACCAATAGTAGTGAACAGGTGCAAAATGTGGTTATCAATAGTGTCAAACAATACATCATAAATTTGGTAATTCCCAAACAAAACATCCTGTGTCCTATAGCATGTATCTAGCGCAGGATTACAAAGTGTTTTAGGAGATATCTCCTCTATATGCAAGGTTTTTAAATCGATATAAAAGGTATTTGTTTCAGTTGTTAAATAATGTTTATTATCTGTAATCGCAACAATCGCAGTTGGGTTTATTTCAGCACCGTTAAGCATAAAATGGTGTTGTGTGAATGTTCCACTTTCAGGATAATATCTAAACAAACCCATTCCTGTATTTAACCCAAATGAATGGTCATTAAATTCATATATCGAAAAATGGGTAATTTCTTTAGAAAAATCATCTTTAATTAAAGTCGCATTCAATTGCCATTGAATAGTATTATATTTACTTAATCCTGCAGAAGTCCCCACCCACAAAATACCATTTTTGTCTCTTAATAAACAATTAATTTTATTTCCCGCCAAACTAAAAGCATCAGCTCTATCGTGCTGAAATACTTTATATTCAAACGTTTTTTTATTTACAAGATATAATCCATTACCTTTTGAACCGGCAAGCACAAAATTTTTATCCCACGACAATACCGATAAAACTTCAGCGTCAATAGGCACTACTTTTTTAAGGGCAAGCGGTTTGTCAATTGGTTTTCCCAACGGATTTTCCTGAATAAATAAACCATGGACCCATGCGCCTACCCAAACTGTATCGCCATCAACATCAAAATTCTGAATACTGGAAGCTGTCCCATTTGTACTGTTTTTCGGAACAACTGGATTATTTCTATCAAATGCATAAACAGTACCACCAATCAGCCCTGATGTATAAACCGTATTACCATCACGTTTTATTAGTTGCATCCAACTGTTTCCATCCGGTTTAGGTTTTGTAATTTTAGTATCTACTAATGCAACTGATTTATTTTTATTTTCATGGTAGGTAATTTCAAATGTTTTTCTGTTTATAAAACCGGTGGAAATACCTTCTGCACTAAATACAATATAATCTGCATTTAATTCTGCTAAAGTGGTAATACGGTTTGAAAACATAGTAGTAGAATCACCGGGAATATTGCTGAACCGCTTAAATTGCTGCGTTAAAGGTGCACTCAAATCCAGTCGCGTAATGCCACCATCGCGTGTGCCAATCCAAAACACACCTTCATCATCCTGAATAATGCCTGAAATAAAATTACCTCCCATGGAATTGACATTTCCCTCCTCATAAAAATAGGTGGTTACAATATTACCGTCATATCGGTTTAATCCATTTCCTGTGCCTATCCATAAAAAGCCTTTATTATCCTGAAATAAGCAAGTAATGGTATTATCGCTCAAGCCATCAGCAGTGCTAATATTTTCGAAGTGGAAATCTGGAAATTGTTGGGCACTCAGCGGTTTATAAGCCATCAAGCAAACAATCAATATCAACCCATATTTGAAACCCAATTTTAGCATGGTAAGCTAAGATACGAAAGTGAATATATTTCCTTGCATTTGATATAACATACCTATGTAAAGTATCAAAAGTTAAAAATATCAATTATTAAAAATGTAACAATTATGCACCCATATTACGACGTAAATCAAATAAACAAAATAGGATTTTTTAATCAGGAAATTGAACAAAAGTTGCGTTACAGCCTCATCTACCACCCATCACATCTTGATGTGATATTTCAATTTTCCTAGGTATTTTGCAAGTGCTCATACTACATTTGGACTAACAAAATGTAAGCTTATGAAAAAAATAGACCTGGGTATTGCTCAAAACAAATACACCCAAATAGCTCAACGCATTGAATATATTGCCCATTTATCAATGGCAAAAATGCTTGCTCATGCCGATAATCCTTCAACCTATCCAATGACCAGCGACCAAAATTCGATAGAGCATATTTTATTTACGCATTATAAAAAATTACCCAAATCAGCACAAAATAAGTTTAGAGCCGGTATCGAAAACCTGATTAAAATGCCTTCCACTCAAGCTCAGCGCAAAGCTAAATATGGAGACCTGTTCGAGGTGGACTTCAAAAAAAATGAGGCAGTTGCCACGCAAATCCAAAAAATGCCCTTCCCGGAACATTTGAAATTTACTCCGGCAGAAAATGATGTAGTTGCGAAAAAAATTTTAAATAAACGGGTAATAAATAAAAAAACGTTTTCCATCCCTGAGCCTGTTGTTGCTGCTCCTCGCATCATTCGATTATCTGTGGAAAGTATACATTGTGTGCAGACAGTTGAATTAAATAAAGATGAAATTTTGCTCAACGGATTATTTACAGATGCGCTTGGCAATACTACAGTAATTGATATTATAGATATCGGCAAAATGAAAAATGGCGACACCATTCCATTAGGCGAAAAAGGGCAATTAGCTGAGGTAAATTTAAATAATGCGGGATTTTTCCCACAAACATTATTAGGTACATTTGCCCTAATCGATAAAGATATTTTTGCTGATCAGGAAAAAATTGTAGATGCCTTTAAAACCTGTGCAGCTATGGCTATCACATTAACAAGTATTGGTTTAGTATCTATGGGTATTGCAGTTGGCATGGCTTTAACCGGTGGTGCATTGGCAATAGCTGCCGGTTTAATGACCGGGGCGTTGGTGGCTATGATTGGTTCGTTGGTCGTGCTGGTGGTAGGTGGAGGTATAACCCTATTTTTACAAGGCGAATCTTCCGAATTAATTAATGATGCATTTGTGTTCGATTTAAATCCGGTAACCCTGCAACCCGGAGAGTTTGTAGTGCGAACTTTAAACATCGATATTGCTCGTTCTATCGGAAAGAAAAAAGGGAATTATACCATGAATGTAAAATGGGAACGTATTTCTTAATATGGTTTAGGGAAATAATTTTTCTATTTAAACCTATTATTAAGGTCAATAGCTATTTATGCTAATTGGTATGTTGTAGCCTGAAATACAAATTTCAACCACCTATTTTTTTAATATCCTCAACCTCCAATATGCTTTTCGTATAACCCTTTTCCACACAGTGTAACATAGCCGTTCCAACTTGATCCAGCGTGCAGGTCCATTTTGGTGCAAGCACTTTAACCACAGGGTATAAGGCGGTAACAACGCGGAATATCGGTTTTACATTTTTTTGCCCGGCAACTGGTTTCATCAAGCCCGGTCTGAAATGATATACCCCTTTAAAAGGTAATTTGCTTAATGTATTTTCTGTTCTGCCTTTAACCCTAGCCCACATCACTTTTCCCTTTTCACTGCTGTCGGTTCCGCTGCCGGAAACATATATGAATGTGAGTTGTGGATTTATTTCTGCTAATAATTTTCCAAAAGGCACCACAAAATCAAATGTCTTATTGGTAAACGTTGCTTCCGTTTCACCAATCGAACTCACGCCTGCACAAAATAAACAACCATCGTACGACTGCAATTCAGTTTTGTATTTTTCCAATTCTGAAAAATCGCGGACAATCAATTCTTTTAATTTGGCATGTTTATGCGCTTGCGGTTTTCTGCTCACAGACAAAACTTGTGAAACATCAGGATGTTGCAAACAAACCAGCAACACACCTTCACCAACCATACCCGTAGCACCGGTAATGATAATTTTCATACATTATTTTGCCTAAAAGTAGGCAAGATTTACCAAATACTATTCAAACAAATTTTAAATAAAACAAATTGGAGTAGCAACATCGCGTTTCGATAGTCAATATCTTGCAGGTGCTTCATTTTAAGACCTTCTCGCCTGCACTGCATTCTGGGTCCTGCGGGCTTTTTTCCCGATTACTATCGGGCCGCCTCGGGCTAGCTATTCATTTATCATAAACAAAACATATAAGTGAATTTTTCGCTTATTTTTAAAGTAGTTTATGACCCTTTTTCTGTTGTGTTTTTTGAAATTTCTTCAACACGTTGCATAAAAGAAGTAATTTTCGAATCTGCATAAGGTCCATAGGCATCCACCAGGGTTCCTTTGCATCCATCTTCTGTTTCAATGGCATATAATATAGACTCATCTGCCGGGTCTGTAGGACCCTCAAAGCGGTGAAAATCCAAAACCTTTACATCATCCGGCTGATAAATTTTTTCTGTAGAAAGTGCCTTTAATCCCAAATTATCCACCTTATAGTTTTCCGTATAACCTTTCAAATAAAAACTGTTTAACGACGCCGTTAAGGTTTTCATCTGAACCATTTCTTGCTTATTTTCCATACTTATTTCTTTTTCTTCGATTTTGCACCACGTTCCTCACTTAGTCCAATGGCAATAGCCTGCTTACGATTGGTAACCTTTCCACCTTTACCATCTTTTCCCGATTTCAATGTACCTTCCTTAAATTCATGCATCACCTTTTCCATTTTGTCAGGCGATTTCTGTGATTTTTTTACCATAATTGCATGATTTTAAACTTGGTTGAAAATGATATCAAATAGCATTTACTATAGAACAAATCTAATCTGTAAAACACGGTCACTTTTACACAATTAAATTTATAAATTGTATAATTCATTCTAACCTGACAATGTTTATCGAATAGAATTGCGGAAGTGGTATCCGAGAAGTTAAAATTATTGTAACTTTATTTTTCCGCAAGTCACCTTGAAATTTTCAAAATGGGGCGATATACTAATTGAATAAATAACATCATTATTGATTATTTCAAAGCCCGACCGAACTACACCACCTTCTTTATATGAAAGCGCAGTCGTATAAAAAATAAAATCATTACCGGGTTGTATAATTTGGTGCAAACCAGTGGCTTTATGAAAATTTGCTTCTAAAAATGTCTGCAATCCGGTAGCACCATAATTATATAGCCCCACTTTTTCTAAGGACATCGTATCACTTGGTATTAATAATTTTAAATAGGCATCAGTTGACTTAAAAACTATAAATGAATCAGCGGGAAAATTGATAGTTAATTCAACCGGTTTTGTACTTTCATTAATAAAACGGGACCAGAATACCGCACACCCAAACTGGGATCCGGTGTTGCTATAAAATGGACCACCCTTTGGAAAACTATTTTGAATAGTAATATTTAACCCGGATGAATCGGTAAACTTTTTTTCAGTATGAAGATATGATTCAGGGCTATCACGAGATACATTAACAATATTTTCGTCGGTTAACGAATCAATATTAGATGCTGATTTAACTGAAGTGTTTTTATTATTACAAGCAGCGAAACTTAAGAGTATAAAGACATATCCGGCTATTTTCATTTAAATAAAGTTGAATTTATCATTATAACCCATTTTCAGGTTTAAGTTTTATAATTACATAAATATATCCATTTTTCGAAAAATAGCCTTAACCACAACCGCGTTAGCTTTCATTCAATCAAATTTAATCACCTCCCCTTCCGGCGATTGGTAATATGAACCTCCTTTTTGGTGTAATACAAACCCTATTGACCCGTCCGGCCTGATGAGCATGAATTTGCCCATTTCCCAATAACGTTGTTTGTACTGCGGTTCAGCAATTAATTGATAATTATCACTATACACGCCAATCAATCCATTTTTTGTGACATATATTGCCGGTCCGTAGAAGTACATATTACATTCAAATTCAATGGGAATCAACACTTTTCCCTCCAAACTTATCACACCACTTTTATTCCCTTTAACTACATAGTAATTATTATCTTGAGGAGCTAAACTGTTGTATTCGATAGGAATTATCACTTTACCTTTGTGATTCACCACACCTACCAGATTGTCCTTTTTGACAATAAATGTTTTAATCCCATTGTATTCAATCTGGTCGTATTCATCGAGTGAAGTAATCAGGTTAAATTTATCATCATATATTTCACAGGCCTGCACATTATTCCAAAAATATTGATTTGGATTAATTAATTTCTTGTTGAGTAACCCAACTATCATAGAATCATGAATAAGCAATAAATTATCATATTTAAAATCAATTAACACATCTCCATGATCATTTATTAAACCGCATTTCCCTTCCTTAAATACTTTTATATATTGCCCGTTTAAAATATTATGCTCCGGGTAGCCATAATAATTGGTGTCGCTGCTGCATCTGTAAATAGGTGGAAATAATACATTTAAATTACTATCCAAAAATCCAAAATAACCATCCTTTTCGATTATCAATTTTTCCCACTCCCCGTCAAAATCCTGATATCTTCTAATATCATCATATACAGCCGGAACAACAATATCTCCCCGCGTATTAATTAATCCTACTTGGTCATTCAGGTCATAATATTTTAAATGCCTGCTATACTCGGTAAAATCTCTTAGTCCTTGCAGCAAAAATATACCGGTGTTATCATAGTCCATACCTTTTAATCCTTTTCCATCCGAAACACTGTTATAAGTTTTAACAATCTTTCCCTCGGTATTTCTAAATATATACATATTTTTAGGAGCCGGACCCATAATTGCTGCCCACGATAATCCCCTGGGTTGCATAGCTTCCTTAAAAGCAACCTGCCGCTCCCATGTATCATAATAATTAATTACAATTAATTGAATCCCATCTTCAAACGGAAAATAAAGCGTGTCGGCAGTTTGTTTTGGTTCATCAAATAAACCTTCCAAAGAAATTTGCGCCTTGATGCTAATTGATACTATTAGCCAAAGTATTAATGTGTGAATTTTAAGCATAGGTAATTAGTTAATAAGCAATAATCACGCCATTTTAAGGGATTATAACGCATAAATCAAAACAGCCGAAACCACAATCCCGATGGCTATCGGGAGCGCGGAGAAAATGTAAGCAAAGGGCATGGAGTTGTGATTACGAAAAAAATTAGCAATAACTATCTTATTTTAATCTCAAACTTTTTTTGTGTCTTTTGCGTGTTTTTCTTTTGTGTTTTTGTGTAACAAAATAGAAATCATCCTAATCGCATTAAACTCTTTTTGAAAGGAATTATATATGCCATAACTATTAATTAAGAAGGCTTGTTGGATAATTATTTCAGTTCTTCTAGCCCGGGATGTCCCGATAGCTATCGGGAGGAAAGCCCGCAGCGCGCCTTAAAGCGG
>DAORKJ010000067.1:17523-20809 GCA_035439505.1 Chitinophagales bacterium | reverse complement strand
GTAGGTAAATCGCTTACATCCATTTCAAACGTTTTGTCGTTTGTCACGAAACTCTTTACCTGAGCGCCTTGCAGGTTAAACATTTCTACTATGGCGTCAACTGTTTGCGACTGACTGGTAGTTTGAACAATTATTTGAGTTGATGCAAGTGTCGGATAAATTTTTACATCTTCAACTATAACATCTTCGCCACCAACTCTGCAACTCATGGTTGAAAAAGTATGCAAAGGACTCCATACAGAATTCATTTCCGGCGAATTATCATATACGGTTTGAACCTGCCATTCATAATTACTTGCACAATCCAACGATTTAATTAGTTTGGTAGTACCGGTATGATATTTTTCTGTCCAGATGAGTGTTCCAACCTTGCGATAACGGTAACGATATTTATATACATCAGGTACCGGCGACCATGTTAAATAAGCTTTGGTTGAAAGTGTGGTAACCAATCCCGGAACAGGAGCCTGCGCAATAATTGCACCTGCAATATCACCGGCAACAATAGGGGTTTCAGGCGTTAAATTAATAGCATAATCGTGTACCGTTAAATTCCCTTCACTCACACTCAATCGCACCCAACCGGTGTAATAATTGCCTGATTGTTTAAATTTAATTGGCATAACACGCATCTCAGCATCAAACCATAATCCGCCCTGTTCAACAGGATCAGGAACACCTGTGCAAAAGAAATACCATGTGGAGGCGAAATAATCCTTTTCGCGCTGCATAAATAACAGCTGATTATTATAAAATTCATTTTCAGGATGTACAAACGCACCCGTTGCCGGTGTCGGATTAATAATTTCACCATTGCTATAATTGGCAATATGGTCGAAGTTTTCGGCAAACCAGCCAAAGGTGCACCAGCCGGGCGATTGGCTCGACGCAATCAATACCTGATGACCGGCTTTTGGCACTGCATATCCAAAAATAAAATATCCTTGAGCAGCCCATCCGGAATAGGTGCTATAACCCCATAATTTGAAATCAAAATCAGTAACCCCGTCATTATTTAAATCCAAGGGCGTAGAAATATTAAACCATACCTGGTCATCATGTGTAAGCGATAAATCCGGATTAATGTCCTGATAAACAGTCTGATTGTTGGCGTCTGAAGCTGCAAGAATTCCCGCAGCAAGCAAGCTGTATTCTTTTAGATTCATAAGGGTGAGTTTTAATTTGTGTTTCAATATTACAAAAAATAACGCAAAAAAGGTAATCTAATTTTACTTTTTTAACTAAAGTAATATTTGTTCAAATTGCTGCAGCAAAGGGGTTAATGTAGCCCTACATTTATTGCTAAATTAAGCACACTTATCAGATAATTTTCGTCACCTAACCTAAACATTGTTAAATTCTGGCCACTTCCATAAGAATTTGTAATTTTAGCTACAATTTTAAAAATAAAAGTTCTTATGGCACACAACAATCATTTAAAAACTGCACCGTCGACGAACAAAATTACCTTTTTAATATGCGTATTCACCTTTTTAACATTCGCGTCAATTCATGCGCAATCGGTAAACATTGAATGGCAACAAATTTATGGTGGAACTAATGCGGATGGCGCATACGATATTGACGCAACAGCCGATGGGGGCTTTATTACAGGAGGTTATAGCTACTCAGGTATATCAGGAAATAAATCGGTAACCAATTATGGTGATTCCGATTATTGGGTGGTAAAAACGGATGCTGCCGGCAACATTGAATGGCAAAAAACATACGGTGGCTCAGCATTCGAACAGGTTGAAACAATTGCACAAACTGCTGATGGCGGATATATTGTTGGCGGATATTCAGTTTCCGGTATTTCAGGTAACAAAACGGAAGCAAATGTGGCAGGTTCAATTGATTTATGGATTGTTAAACTTGATGCCAGTGGCAATATTACCTGGCAAAATGCCATAGGAGGAAATGGCAGCGATTATTTAGGGTCCATATACCCGACTTCTGATGGTGGTTATATTGTTGGGGCTTATTCATACAGTGGAATTTCAGGTGATAAAACTGAGGCAACTGTTGGTTTTTCAGCAGATTTTTGGATTTTAAAATTAAATGCAAGCGGAAATATTGTTTGGCAAAATACCATTGGTGGAACATCCAGCGATTATTGTTTTCGTGCTAAACAAGCGGCTGATGGAAATTATATAGTTTCCGGGGTTTCTAGTTCACCAATTTCAGGCGATAAAACAGAAAACTCAACAGGTGGAATGGACGTTTGGGTGCTAAAACTCAATACCTCCGGGGGTATTATTTGGCAAAATACAATCAATGCTTCAGAAACTGAAACTGCTTATGAAATGGATATCACAGCAGATGGTGGCGCAATTATCGGTACGCAAACTTATTCCAATAGTTCTCCGGATAAATCTGAAAACAATATTTCCTGTGGAATTACTACTAATGATTATTGGATAATTAAATTAGATGCAAGTGGAAATGTTGAATGGGAAAATACTATTGGTGGATCGGCTTATGATTATAATCACGGCTTATTAGTGATGAGCTCAGGAGAAATTGTTGTTGCAGGATATTCGCTTTCTCCAATCAGCGGAGATAAAACTCAACCGCTTGTAGGATTGGCAGATTATTGGGTGATTAAATTTGATTCAGCCGGGAACTATATTTATGATAAAACAATAGGAGGTACTGTTGCGGATTATTGTTACGGACTTACTGAAACCTTAGATGGAAAGTTTGTTTTGTGTGGCTCTTCGGCATCTAATATCTCCGGCGATAAAACAACAAATACTTATGGATTAAACGATTTTTGGTTGGTTAAAATTGATGACATCTGCGAAGCAACCACAGAAATTTGTAATACCATCGATGACGATTGTGATGGATTGATTGATGAAGAACTTTTTGTTGACATAACAGTAACTGCCGACGGGCCTCTTACTTTTTGTCAGGGCGCAACCGTAACCTTAACTGCAACACATAATGGTGCAGGTCTACAATGGAGAAAAAATGGTGCTAGTATTCCTGGAGCAACTGGTGTAACTTATACCGTAAATCAAAAGGGCACGTATTCATGTATCGCTTTTAATGATTGTGATTCCGATACATCTGAAAATATTATTGTCACCGTGAATAAAAATCCAACGGCTTCTATTTCCGCAGGCGGACCCACTTCATTTTGCGCAGGTGGTAGTGTTACCTTAACCGAAACGCCCTCGGGAGGTTGCACGTATCAATGGTATAAAGGTGCTACAGCTATTGCCGGAGCAACTAGTTTAAATTATGTGGCAACAACACCCGGAAATTATAAATGTCGCGT
>DAORKJ010000067.1:0-17423 GCA_035439505.1 Chitinophagales bacterium | reverse complement strand
ATGAAATATCAATTGATATTGCAGGATTAATTCCTGGTGTTTATTTTATTCAATCTGTTTCGGACCATCAAATCCATAACAGTTCATTTATTAAGCAATAAGCATGAAATTACCGCACACAATTAAAGGTATATTTATATTTTTTTTAATTACCTATTTCCCTTTATTCGCGTCAGCTCAAACTATTAATTGGCAAAACACCATAGGTGGCACCAACGATGATAAACTCTGGCGTACCGGACCAACTTTAGATGGTGGCACTTTTTGTGTCGGATTTTCAAAATCCGGAATTGGTGGGGATAAAACTGAAGCAGCTATTGGTGTCGGGTTTATGGATTATTGGGTGATGAAATTAGATGCCTCCGGTAACATTGTATGGCAAAATACTATTGGTGGAAGCAAAGATGATTTTTGTTTTGATGGACATGCTACCGCAGATGGAGGTTATATTTTAGCCGGACAATCGAAGTCAAATATTTCAGGCGATAAAACTGAAAATACACTTGGCTTTTTCGAAAATACGGACATGTGGATTGTAAAACTAAATAGTTCCGGAGCAATAGAATGGCAAAATACAATTGGCGGATTACATATCGATTTTGCTGAAATAATTCGTGAATTACCGGATGGTAGTTTTATAGTTGGCGGAAATTCTTCATCCGGAATTGGCTATGATAAAACAGTTGATTTACATGGTACAGGCGGATTAACTTATGATATTTGGGTGCTGAAATTATCATCCACCGGAAGCATAATCTGGCAAAAAAATATTGGAGGTGCTTCTGATGATTATTTTTCTGATCTTATATTAACAGCTGACGGCGGATTTTTAATAGGAGCAGAATCATATTCCGGAATTGGATTTGAAAAAACAGCACCACTAATTGGTGTGTTCGACAATTGGATAATTAAACTGGATGCTGATGGCAATATTGAATGGGATAAAACTATTGGTGGAGATAATTTGGATAATATTGGCGGCTTAGCACAAACTACTGATGGCAATTATGTGGTAGGTGCACATTCGATGTCAGGGATTTCAGGAAATAAAACAGAAATAAATAATGGAACAGATTATTGGGTTTACAAATTGGATACATTGGGAAATATCATTTGGCAAAATACAATTGGTGGATTGAGCACTGATTTTTTATATGCTATTGCTGCAACAGATGATAATGGTGTAATTGTAGTTGGAGAATCTAATTCAGGTGCAAATATTGATAAAGATGAAGTGTCCATTGGAGGCAGCGCAACGGATTATTGGATAATTAAAATAAATCAAACCGGTGGTATTTGTTGGCAGGAAACAATAGGTGGAAATAATCAGGATGTCGGGAGAACAATTTATCAAAAATCACCGGGGATATTTGTTGTAGGAGGATATTCCTATTCGAATGCAACAGGTGATAAAAACGAAAATAATGCAAGCGGTACAACCTATCCGGATTACTGGTTAATGGAAATTGATGATGATTTTATTCCGGGTTTGGAATTATGTAATGGTTATGATGATGATTGCGACGGAATGGTTGATGAAGATATCAATGAAACCATTTCGATATCAGCAGGTGGTGCTACAACATTTTGTCAGGGTAGTAATGTAGTGTTATCTGCAACTTATTCAGGTACTTCATTACAATGGAAGAAAAATGGTTTAATAATTCCCGGTGCAACAACAGCAAGTTATACGGCTAATGCAACCGGAAACTATGCTTGTGCAACATATAGCGATTGTGATACAACAACTTCTTCAGAAATAGTTGTTACTGTAAATAAAAATCCTAAAGCAAGTATTTATGCCGGAGGACCAACATCATTTTGTCCGGGTGGAAGTGTTACACTCAATGTAATGCCGGTTGGAGGCGCTACTTATCAATGGTATAAAGGTGCATCACTAATTGGTGGTGCTACATCTACAACTTATGTTGCAACAACTTCAGGAAATTATAAATGTCGTGTTACAAAAACTGCCACAGGTTGTTTTAAAAATTCAAATGTAATTGCGGTAATTGTTTCTTGTAAAGAAGGAGAGGGTTCAATTGATATAGAAAATAACTACCTGGAAATATTCCCTAATCCGGCAAGCGAAATGATAACAATTACCTTAAATGCAGCAACTGACCATCTTGAATTGTTTGAGGTATTGGATGCAACCGGCAAAATGGTTTTAACATTTAATTTGGAAAATAATCAATCTGTATTAAATATTTCAAAACTGGCTTCCGGATTATATTATATTAAATCTTCATCTCAATTAAATGCTTTACAAACTTCATTCATTAAACAGTAATAATTTTCCATTATATGTTCATAAACGCTTGTTCAAATTATTCCACCAACAAAACAAATAAATTATCACTTGTAATTATTTGTTTTGTGATGTCGTTCTGTTTTGTAACTACGTTATCAGCGCAATTTCCTGAAATGGTGTGGCAGGGCACTTATGGTGGTTCTTCTTATGATTTCACTGTACAAACTGCTGTAACTTCCGATGGTGGCTATATTATGGCAGGTACAGCGCAATCCGGAATTTCCGGCAATAAGACCATTGCAGCTTATGGAGCTGAAGATTATTGGATTATTAAATTGGATGCAATTGGTAATATTCAATGGCAAAAAGTATTTGGCGGCACAGGCTCAGATGTTGCTGCACACGCAGAACAAACTGCTGATGGCGGCTATATTATTGGCGGTTATTCGTCGTCTTTGCCAAGTGGAAATAAAACAGCACCACTTCATGGTATTTATGACTGTTGGATTTTAAAATTAAATGCTTCAGGTATTATCGAATGGCAAACTTCCTTAGGTGGCGATCAAAATGAAAATTGTTATGCGGTGCATCAAACTCCTGATGGTGGATATATTGTTGGAGCTGATAGTGAATCTGATATTTCAGGAAATAAAACAACACCTTCATTTGGAGGTAAAGATTATTGGGTAATTAAATTAGATGCTTCAGGAACAAAAGTGTGGGAACAAGCTTACGGTGGAAATGCTACCGATTTATTTGCTGATATTAATTTAACAGCCGATGGCGGATTTATTATTGGTGGTAGTTCTAATTCTAATTTTTCCGGAAATAAAAATGAGAACACCAATGGGCTCAATGATTTTTGGGTTTTGAAATTAAGCAACACTGGTACAATTGAGTGGCAAAATACCATCGGCGGCAGCCATAATGATGATGTGTATTTTTGTCAGCAGACATTAGATGGTAATTATTTTGTAGGTGGCTCCTCGGCATCTGAAATTAGTGGTGATAAAACAGAAGCGCAATTTGGTGCTGCCGTAGGATTAGGTGACTATTATGTAATGAAATTAAACACATCAGGTGATATTATTTGGCAAAATACCATTGGCGCAACGCGTGAAGATCAGTGTTACGCAGGCATGCAATTAAGCAATGGCAACTATATCATTGGCGGTATGTCGGGTTCCACTGCAAATGGTGATAAAACGCTTCCACGTATTGGTGGTGCCGATATTGCAGATATATGGGTATTGATACTTGATACAATCGGAAATATCAGTTCTCAAAATGTAATAGGTGGAACAAATTCTGATATCGCTTTCGGTTTTTGTGAAGGTGCAGATGGGGGAATTCTTATTTCGGCAGTGAGTTGGTCTGAAATAAACGGCAATAAAACATCTCCGTGGTATGGTCAGGATGATGCATGGGTAATAAAACTAAGTGGAGCATGCGTGCCAACAACTGAAATTTGTAATACGTTGGATGATGATTGTAATGGGTTAATTGACGATGGCATTACCGAAACAATATCAATTGAAGCTGCCGGTGCTACCACTGTTTGTCAGGGTGAAACTGTATTGCTTAATGCAACATATTCCGGAACTTCAATTCAATGGAAAAAAAATGGTGTATCAATGGCGGGTGCAACGGCAGACTCTTATACTGCAACAGCAACGGGGATTTATACTTGTGAGACAAGCAGTGCATGTGCATCAAATATTTCTAATGAAATTAGTGTTACCGTAAATAAAAATCCAAAAGCAAGTATTACAGCCGGTGGACCAACTACTTTTTGTGCTGGAGGAAGTGTTACATTAACTGAAACACCTGTAGGCGGTGCTACTTACCAATGGTTTAAAGGAGGAGCAGCCATTGGTGGTGCAACTACAAATGTATATGTAGCAACAACTTCCGGCAATTATAAATGTCGTGTAACAAAAACAGCAACAGGTTGTATTAAAATGTCGAATGCAATTGCGGTATTGGTTACTTGTAAAGAGGGGGAAAATATTGCTGCCAACAATTGGACAATTTACCCAAATCCTGCACATGATAATTTGATGTTACAAACCATTGACATGAGCCAATCCAATAAGGAATTTATGATTGTTGATGTAACTGGTAAAACGGTGCAAACAATAACTGCAACAGCGAATGAAACAGTGATAGATTTATCAACCCTTCCAAATGGATTGTATTTGATTCAATCGGTAGGTGATAGCACAGCAATCTCGAAGGCGTTTGTCAAACAATAATAGTATATTTGGTTTCATAATGAAGCCACACAATATATTATTCAACACATTTGGTGCTATTTTACTCCAATTCGCGTTTAGTAGCCTTCAGGCGCAACCTTTTAGTTGGCAAAACACAATAGGCGGCAGCCAAAATGAATTCGTAAAATCGACCGTAGGTACGTCTGATGGTGGATATATTTTTGCCGGATATTCAAGTTCGCCTATGTCACCGGACAAATCAGAAAACATTATTGGTGGTTATGATATGTGGATCGTAAAAACCGATTCCGTTGGCAATATTGAATGGGATAACACAATTGGTGGATTAGCAGATGATGCTGCCAATTCGATTGTGCAAACATTTGATGGTGGTTATGTTGTAGCTGGTTATTCTGGTTCCAGTATTTCGGGAGATAAAACAGAAGCATCAAAAGGTGGAAATGACTTTTGGATAGTAAAATTAAGTGCTACTGGTGCCATCGAATGGCAAAATACAATTGGCGGGAATGATAACGACCAGGCAACAGCGATCAAACAAACCTTCGATTTAGGATATATTGTAGTTGGTTTTTCATTATCAGGTATAAGTGGCGATAAATCGGAAGCTAACAAAGGACCTTCATTCACTTCAGATTATTGGGTGATGAAACTCGATAATTCCGGTAATTTATTATGGGAAAACACCATTGGTGGAGATAATTACGATTATATCTATACTGTTGAAACAACCTGGGATGGCGGTTATATCATTGGCGGTTATTCGCAATCCGGAATTTCAGGCGACAAAACAGAAGTATTAATAGGAAACGCCGATTATTGGGTAATAAAATTAAACCATCTCGGCAATATTCAATGGCAAAATACTATTGGAGGAACAGGTGCTGAAATTGTCAGGAAAATAATTCTTGACACAGATGGTGGTTATGTAGTTGGGGGATATTCGTCATCAGATATTGATGGCGATAAAACAGAAATTGCTTTTGGACTAAGCACAGATTATTGGATTGTGAAATTAAATTCGAGTGGTAATATTGTCTGGCAAAATAATATTGGTGGCAACGACACCGAAATATTATACGATATGATAAAATTGGATGATGGCGGATTCGGATTATTTGGGCTTAGTTATTCAGGTATTTCAGGTGATAAAACAGAAGCAAACCTTGGTGGCAGTGATTATTGGTATGTTGAATTATCGTCCACAGGTGATTTAGTGCAGCAAAATACAATTGGAAGTACAACAGAAGATCAATCTGCAAGTATTGCTCAAGGTGAAAATCTTGAAATTGTATTAGCAGGTTCTTCTAAATCGCCTGCTGGTATTGATAAAGCTGAAAATAACTTAGGCGGCCCCGAAACGTATGATTTTTGGATTGTTACTATGTATGCGGAATGTATTCCGTTCGAAGAAATTTGTAATACGGTAGATGATAATTGTAACGGTTTAATTGATGAAGATATAACTGATTCTATAACAATAACTGCAACAGGTTCTACCACAATTTGTCAAGGTGAAACAGTAACGCTTAATGCCACTTATACAGGCACAACAGTGCAATGGAAACGCAATGGCGCTCCAATTGCAGGAGCTACTTCGCCAACATATATTACTTCACAAAAAGGATTTTATACCTGCTATACTGAAAGCGAATGCGCGTCAGCTGAGTCAGGCGGAATTAATGTAGTAGTTAATAAAAAACCTTCTGCTGCTATCACACCTGCAGGACCAACCTCATTTTGTGCAGGAGGTAGCGTTACGCTGAATGTTACGCCTGTTGGTGGTTGCAGTTACCAGTGGTATAAAGGTGCCAGTTTAATTGCAGGAGCCACCGGTTTGAGTTATGTAGCTACAACACCTGGTAATTATAAATGTCAGGTAACTAAAATTGCTACCGGTTGCTTTAAAAATTCGAATAGTATTGCTGTTTTTGTGCCATGTAAAGAAGGGAATGAGTTGACATCAAATACAATCGTCTATCCAAACCCGGCTTCTTCATCATTAATAATTGAAACAACAAATAGTGATTTTAAAAGTATTACATTGTTAAATAATATGGGTCAACAAATTCACTATTTAACTACATACGAAAAGGTCATATTTGCTGATATTTCTTTTATACCTTCAGGGTTGTATTTTATTCAAATTGTTTCTGGGAACATCACTGAGACACTAAACTTCATTAAAAACTAAACCATTCACAAATCTGTAGTCATTTATAATTTAAAATAGATGAATAGTAATAACAATCTAAGCCTTATGACACCGATTAAAATTTTTATTTTATTAACAGGATTGTCTTTTTTACAAATGTCAAATGCTCAATCTCCAATTATTGAGTGGCAAAATACCATTGGAGGAACTTTGGGAGATTTTAATCAAAAAATTTTGCCTACGCTGGATGGGGGTTATTTATTAGTTAATCATTCTTATTCTAATATAAGTGGTGATAAATCAGAAAATGAATTAGGTGCGGGTGATTTTTGGCTTGTTAAATTAAATGCATTGGGCGCAATTGAATGGGAAAACACTATAGGAGGGACAAGTGATGATCTTTGTTTTGACGCAATGCAATTACCTGATGGAAGTTTTGTCGTAGGAGGTAGATCTTCCTCTAATATTTCTGCAGATAAATCGGAAAATCGACTTGGAGTAAGCACGAGTGATGCTTGGATAATAAAATTAGATGCCTTTGGCAATAAAATTTGGGATAATACAATTGGAGGTAATCAAAGTGATAATATCAAAAGTATTGCTTTAACAGAAGATGGTGGTTTCCTGTTATTAGGAAATTCCAGTTCCGGTATTTCAATTGATAAAACTACACCGGCATATGGATTAGGTGATATTTGGTTGGTTAAACTTGATAGCAACGGCACCGTTTTGTGGGATAAATCATACGGCGGAGCAGGATTAGACTTTGCAACCCAAATAATTTCTACAGCAGATGGAGGCTATATCATTGCTAGTTCCTCTGATACCGGCCTTTCAGATACTAAATTTGTACCAAATGTAGGTGGTACCGATTATTGGATAATTAAAATAGACGCCAACGGCAACCAACTCTGGCAGCAGGTTTATGGTGGTATTTCCGAGGACAACCTGATTAATATTATTCAGACAAATGATAATGGTTATATCCTTGCGGGGAGGTCTCATTCCCCAGCTTCCGGGGTAAAAAGTGAAAATAACATTGGCATTGGTGGAGATGATTTTTGGATTGTTAAAATTGACTCGGTGGGCGGTTTGCAATGGGAAAATACTATTGGAGGTACATCCTATGAAAGCATCTCAAGCGTGCATCAAAATGTGATGGGTGAATATTTGGTAGTTGGCAGTTCTAGCTCTCTAATTTCAGGCGACAAAACCGAAGATATAATTGGGCCATACGAAGTTTTTTCTGATAATTGGATTTTGAAGCTTGACATGTCAGGCAATATTATTTGGCAGAAAGTTATAGGTGGAAACGAAAATGATTATACAGTTTCAAGTGTCTTAAATGATGATGGTTCTTTGGTGGTAGCAGGTTATTCATATTCGCCGGCAACCGATTATAAAAATGAAAATCCTATTGGATTAAGTGATATATGGGTATATAAAATGTACGCAGACATTTGCCCACTGCATGTAGCCGTAACACCAACTTCTGATACAACGTTTTGTAAGCCAGGTTCAGTTACACTTACCACTCAATATGATGCAACCCTTACCTACCAGTGGAGGCGCAATGGTTCGAATATTGCAGGAGCAACAACGAATATATATACCGCAAATAAAACCGGGAATTATACTGTTAAAATATCTAATGGTATTTGCACTAAAGTTGCGCAAGAAGTCCAGGTAACAGCCAACCCTAAACCTGTTGTATCTATTAATAATGTAGATGGCACCAATAACCTGTGTGTAGATGCCTCTATTAAGCTGAAAACAAGCAATGGCCCCGGTTACACGTTTCAATGGTATTTGGATGATGTGCCTATTGTTGGAGCAAATACAAATATTTTCAATGCAACAATTATTGGTAATTATAAAGTAAATGTTACCAATGCGAGCGGTTGCTCTAATACTTCAGCAGGGTATAATATTATTAATGCCTGCAAACTTGAACAATTAACACAAGTGGCTATTTACCCGAATCCATTTACGGAAGTAATTGCTATAGTGATACCTGAAAATGAAGTCAAAATTGATAATTTCATCTTGACAGATATTACCGGTAAAATTGTTTACACAAATAAAATTTCAAAATCAAATGAAACATTTTATTTGACCTTTTTGCCTACAGGATTGTATTTTATTCAATTTTATGCTGCGGATAAGTTTTTATTTGGACAAACAATAATTAAAAATTAAAACGCATAATAGGAGGTATTAAAATTGGCATTAGGTTAAACTGCAAGTTTTACAGTATAAGAATATAGCACAATAATTATCCTCACATAAATCAAATCATTTGTGTGTGGATAGTTACCAATCAATCCATACGCACATATTCATCAGGATCTTTGTTGAAAAGAAAACTTAAATGCTGATGTTTCGCGAGGTAGGCTTTTAATTCTTCACTGGTATCAAATTTTTCATCAATATTGTCGGTAACTTCTTCCATCGATATTTTAGATGTTCCACGTTTGGTGAGTTTATACAAGTAGTAGGTTTTACTGCCAAATTCATTTTCCTCGTAGATATTGATGAAACTTACGTTATCTATTTTGCTTTCAAATGCAAAATATACGGTTGAATCACCTGTGCTACTCGAAATTTTAGAAATTCGATAGGTGTTGGCATCATCTGCTCTGAAGTAATACGTGTAATCTGATGCTGAACTATTTTCCCATTTGCCTAACAGCGTTTTATCAATAGGAATAGTTGGCTCTTTATCAATTGGCACATCGGCTCCATAAGGACAACCGGCAAACATCAGGCTTAATCCGCAAAGCAATAATATAAAATAGGACTTTTTCATAGTGGTGTTTTTTTCAAAGATATAACACCGTTCATAATCTTACTAATTTAGCCACAATTTATGCTGTTCGCTCCCAACGAAATTGTAAATCATAGTTGCCTTTCATAACCCCACTTAAACTACCTGCTAAAACAACCTGATGCTTGTTAATTACCTGTTCACCCACATTAATTGGAGGGTCAGGAAAGGTAAACAAATCTGTTACTTGTAATGAAATTTCAGCTAAGCGTAAGTTATTAATCAGGCTTATGACACCTATAATTGACAAACCTATAGCAGCAATTACACCTGATGCAATAATCAGAGCCATTCCAACAGGAGAAGTGCTAGCAATAGTCACAACCAAGGCTGCAATAGCAATGACATCGGCGGCAGCCAATACCCATAATCCTATATCCTGTATCAGCTCCATGGTGAATTTTAACCTTTCATCATCTTTTTTAGAATCTTTTTCAAAAACAAATAACGCTAATAAAAAATCCTGAGGAAAAACCCCTGCAGCACGTAAATCAAAATCGCGTAATTTTATTTGTAATTGTTTAAAATCATTTTTTTTGTATTTCCCTGCCGATGTAAATGGAATTGGTTCGTTTACTCCTAAAGCATCCAACGTAAATCCTGAAAAAAAAATTTCATCCTTAAGCACATCCTGCGGATCGTTACATTTAACTGATTCTAAAAATAAGGACAATGTTCGTGGTTCTGCAGCCTGTTGCGGAGCAATGGTAAGGCCTGATTTCGTTTTTTGGATAGTTTTAAGCTTTGCTGATTTTTCTATAATTGCAGTCGCCTCCTTTTCAGTAAAATGATATTTAACCGGAAGTGGAAACGCTTTTATTTTATCAAGCATGGGTGTGGATGATTTTATATCGATATCCATTAAATCCTCAAAACGTTTTCTATTTTCTGTGGCCGACTGATTAAATAATAAATTGGTTTTTGCTAAAAATGTTTCTTTTTCATGCGGTTTCAATACATTATAAAACCTCAATATTTTATGCTCTAATGCACTACTATCAGCAGGCATGGCATATTGCTGTGGAGCCTTAACATGTGCTGCTACTTTAGCAATTGTTAAATCCAACATATTTTTTAATCGTTGCTGCAATGCTACTTGTTTGATTTCGGGTTGGGTTGTTCGGATATTTTTCATGTTAACTGATGTTTAGATTTTGTTTTTTGATGTTTATTTCAAGGTTTAAAACTATATCCATTCAAACCGGCAGCATATCACATCATGATGTGATTTAATAAAAAAAGCTACCTTCACTTAAGGAGGTAGCTTTTTGAGTGTTTTATATTGTTTTTTATTTTACATAAATCATTGTTTTTGTTGACACCACCTTGCCGTCAAGCACCAGGCTATAGCTGAAAGTGCCTGATGGCAGACTTTCTGCATCTAACTGTACTTGATTGTGACCTTTTGCTGATAATACTATTTCTTTAATTAATACCCCGTTTGCCGATTGAATTAATATAACTGCTGTTTTAACATCGTTAGGAATAAAACAGGTTATTGTGGTTGAATTGCTGAATGGGTTTGGCACATTTTGTTCCAGTTTTGCAATGTCGTTTTGTTGAATGGTAATTGCTAATTTTTCATTTGTTTTATGGATTCCCAATAATTCATTAATAGCTGAAATATTTTCCATTAATTGTTCATTTTGTTTTTCCAATTCTAGAATTTTATCATTTAAATCAACAATCATACTTTCTTGTTGTGTTGAAGTAGTATACATTTCTTGAATGGATTTAACTATTGGTACCACAAATTCGGCATATCTTAATCCATACATGTCCGTTTCGTTTTTTGGGTAGTCTACGCCGCTAAAATCAAAACCAACTTCATTTGCTGCCGCAGCTACTTCCTGAGCAATGAAACCTGTGTAAACCATTGCTTGTTTTGATTTTCTGGCAGCCGTTTCTACCTGATCATCCTGATTAGTTTCACCTAAATAATTAGATAATTTATCAATGTTTAAATGGTAGGTAACCGGACGTAATTGTAAAATAAAATCTAATCCAACTACATTTTCTGCTACATCAGTTTTAAATCTGCCATCGCTTAAATTAGTCCACCCTGCATAACCTCCAATCGAAGTAACACTGCTATTACCAATACGCACTTGGTTCGACGCGGTTGGACGTGCATTATTACCTATTCCTGTTAAATTACTTACACCCGTAGCCGTAGTATAAGCGTTGGAGCCAACAAATGTTCCGGTGGTGAAAGAATTACTGACACTTCCTGCATAATAACCAATTGCAGTATTGTATGAACCCGTTACGTTTTCTCGCAAACTACTGTAACCGTGGCCACTATTATGGCTTCCCAGTGTGTTTTCATAACCTGAATATGCGCCTGAATAGGCATTGTTATTTCCGGACAAATTATTGTATCCGGCGTTACATCCAACCGCAAGATTATAAGCCGCTGTGGTTAAAAATAAAAATGTGTTTGCACCAATTGAAGTGTTAAAACTGGCTGTAGTAGCAACATTCAAACTTTTGTTGCCGATGGCTGTATTGTCAATTCCCGTGGTTAATAAGTTTAAACTTTCGAAACCGATGCCTGTGTTGCGTGAACCGGTTGTAGTGGAGGTTAGCGATTCATTTCCTATCGCAATATTGGTGTTTCCAGTGGTAATATTCGACAACGCATCATTCCCTAGTGCAATATTATTAGCCGCGTCCAGCGCATCCATCGAATTCTTTCCAAAAGCTAAACTGGAACTACTTATGCCAATAATTTGCGAACCGTTATGATATATACCATTACCTAAATGTAAATTTTCCCAGGTATTAGTATTTGAACCTAAATTGAAGGTGCCTGCAATTGCCGGCAATAAATCATTATTAAAACCGGAAGGTGAAAGTGCAACCCATCCGGAAGTATTATAAAAATAAATGCCTTCGGGTATTGTAGTTTGGTAAACCATTAAACCTTGTGGTGGTGAAATAATTGCTGTGCGTTGTGCTGCTGTCATTCTTGGTATCAAAACCCCGGCAGTAGTGCTTTGTACGTCGAGTAATGACTTCGCATTCGGGCTAACAGTGCCTATTCCGGCGCTTCCACTTGCCGGGAAGATATTCGTTTGCCCGCTAACATAACTTGTACCGGCTGCGAAAACGACAGTGAACGATAAAACAGAAAATAGTTTTTTCATAATGTTTGGTTTTAGTCTACCAAAGGTGCAGCGTAAGTTAAATGTGTAATAATCAATATTTTGCATAAGTAAGGTGTAGAAAATACCTTATATTTGGATAGATAGCATATTAATAACCATTTTAAGCAAAATTAAGTTAGGTATGAAAAAGCCTTCAGATGCTCTTTTTATGTTAGTGCATAGTATGTCATCAAAAGAAAAGCAATACTTTAAACAACATGCTATCATCAACAGTGATGATGGTTCGAACAATTATATCAAATTGTTTGATGCCATCAACGAAGCCGAACATTATGATGAGTTGCAATTAAAGCAACAATTTAAAAACACACCGATAGGTAACAACTTTAAATTTTACAAAAATTACCTAAGTCAGGCACTGGCAACATCGTTGTACAGAAATCAATCCTATAACGATTACAAATCTGTCATTTTTGAAGGGTGTAGAATCGCTGAGATATATCTTCAAAAACAATTGTTTGATTTATGTGACAAGCAATTAAAAAAAATGTATGCGATGGCAGTGGAACATAGTTTTGTGTATGTTTTACCGTATATTATTTACATAGAAACGGAACTTGCCATTAAGTCGGGCGAAAAAAAATACCTTGATAAAATATTGCAACGTCATTTCAAGCAGGTGGAGGAAGTTAGTAATTGGGTGCAAACCGATTTAGAATTGTTGCATGCTGCCTTAAAGGTGGTGACTATTAATAAATCGGCAGTAGCTCAAAATTCATTCAAACTTGAACAATACAGGTCTGTTATGGAATTACCTGTTTTGTTTGCAGATATTACTGCACTTCCAGTAAAACAACAGCGAAACCAATTGGCCATATTAGGTAATTGTTACAGTATGCTGAACAAAAACGTTGAAGCTGTCAAAATAAGAAAAAAAATAATTGATATGTATGGCCCTGTAAATGCTATTCATCCGGATAGTTATAAGGCCTATTTAAGCGATTTAAATAATTATTTGATATCGGCTGAGCGGGCTGGTGTAAAGGTAAATGTGATGAGTCATTTAGACGATTTATTGGCGTTTACAGGCAAAAAAATATTTGAAAAAAAATCTTTTCAATATTTAAAGTTCCGCACCTTCGCTTATGTATTTAATTATAAATTGGATTATTTTCTGAAACACGATAAAATAAAAGAAGCAACGAATATATATTGGCAAATTGCTGATGAGTTTGAATCATGGATAGCGCATATTTCTGATTATGAATTATTTACCTTTTACAAACATTTTTTAATAGTTGAGTTTGTAAATAATAATTATAAAGCTGCTGCTGATTTTTGTCATTCTATTTTACAAGGGAGCAAAAACAACGTGCGAATGGATGTAGTGCAGTTTGCTGAACTTATGCTTGCTGTTTGTTTATATGAAGCTGATGAGCGCACGTATTTAAAATCCTATTTAAATAAAACCAAACGCAACGCAAAACAATTGAATGGACGTGGTGAGGAGGCAGAAGTGGTTTTCAAATTAATTCACCAATTGTTAAGGCTTACCGATAAAAAGCAAAAAGCACCGAAATTAAACGGTGCTTTAAAAAAGTTAAATGCTTTAAATGAAGGCAAAACTAAAGTCGATTATTTTTATGATATCCGCATTTGGATACAACAAAAATTACTTCAGATTAAGCAGCGTTAAAATTTATTCATAAACATCATACTCTCAACAGGACGAATGGTTCTGTTGACATATTTAGCATTTTGTTTTTTGTTGTAATAATTCGTGATATCACCTTTTACTTCAAAATAAATTAATTGACCAATTGGCATACCTGCATAAATACGAACAGGTTGTGAACAGGAAATTTCTAATGTCCATGTGTTACAAAATCCAACATCTCCTTTACCGGCAGTTGCATGGATATCAATTCCCAAACGACCAACGCTCGACTTGCCTTCTAAAAAAGGAACATGCGCATGCGTTTCGGTATATTCTTCTGTTACACCTAAGTATAATATGCCGGGATGAATCACAAATCCTTCATCGGGAATGATAATCTCCTCAATTTCATTATGTTTTTTCGCATCGAGGATATGGTTTTTATAAACTGCTAAATATCGGCCCAAATGAACATCATACGAATTGGTGCCTAAACAATCTGCCCGATACGGTTCAATCAAAATTGTACCTTCAGCTATCGATTTTTCAATTTCTTTGTCAGTTAATATCATGTTGTAAAAAATATTTATTTATCGAAATGGTTATGCGTTTTTAATTGGCACTACGATGGCGAAACTCCATATATTTATATCCCTTCCTCGCTTATAACAATTTCCCAAACCATTACCGCCTTGTCATCGCCGCACGAAATTAGGTAGTTATTCCAGTTGCTCCAAAATAATTTATTCACCGAGTTAATATGCCCACCAAATTTTTCCCTGTCAATCACCTTCAGCAGATTAAAGGTCTCCGCATCCCATATTTTGATGTGTTTATCTCTTCCGGCAGTCGCCATTAACTTCCCGTCAGGACTAAAAACGATATCATTAATGGTAAACATGTGTGCCGGAATGGTCATCATACAAGTATAGTTGTTTTGAACATCCCAAACCCTCAACTGCGCATCTCTTGAACCGCTCACAAGCCTTGTACCGGAAGGGTTTAATGCGATACTGAAAACTGAATTATCATGCCCGTGTAAGACGTTTTTCAGTTGAAAGTTATCTGCATCATACACGTAAATATTAAAATCACTGCAGGCAAAAAGCAACTCTTTGCGGTTTTCGATAAAACAAACGGCACGTATCGATTTATCACTCACTTCAATAACCGCGATTTGCTTAAGCTGTGTGAGATCTATGAAATAGGCATTGCCATTGCCGGCTCCTGCTAAAATGGTATTGCTATTTATCTGCACAATACTAAATATAGCACCACCTTCATAGGTAAAACGGGCAACCTCTTGTTTGGACTCCAGATTAATAATGTGTAACACACCATTTAGATCTCCGGCAACCAATAACTGCATTTCAGGCACCAGTTTCAATGCAAATACATTTCCCGCAATACTTGCCAACCCTTTGGCATTCTCTTGTTTACCGACCTGCCAGGCTGCAATTACACCATCGCCACCACCACTCAATATTTCGTGTTGGGCAAACCCCTGGCCAAGACTAAAAATGCCTGCAGCATGACCTGTAAAGTGGTTGATTTTTTCAATATGAATTAACGATGGTAATAGCATAGTAATAACACCTTTTAGAAAGGGCTACAAAATTGCGAAAACAAAATAGGAAAATGGGAGAGATGTTAACAGGTTGGTTAAGGCAAGTTTTAAATGTCCCAAACATTTAGCTGATTGCGCACTTTGTCTAACATCTTTAATTCAGCTTCTTTTAACGCCATCTTTTCCTCGTCATTTTTATCCAGATGGGTATCCGGGTCCGGAGCTTTTTCCTGAATGGTTATTTCCACAAGTTTGCCTTTGAGGTCCTTAGGGACTTCGATGTGGATAATATCCTGTTCAGACTTAATAAACTGGAAGAATTTGAACATGTGTGCTTGTTTCTGATTGTGAAAATAATCAATACCCTTAACCTGTGCAAATTTTTTTATACCGCCATTAAAATTAACCCTAATTTCGTATTCAAATTAGTAGAGGCCATGGCCCTGGTGCTTAAAGAAAATTTACTGAATTACGCCGAATACGCTGTCTGGAAAATAGAGGAGGAGCCCGAATTTTATCGTGCCGGACTTATTCTGAACGATTGGGAGACCAACTATCTGAACAATATCACTCACCCGAAACGCAAACTCACCTGGCTGGCTAGCCGTTTTTTATTGAAACAACTCATTGATACTGATGTATTTGTGGAGTTATTATTCGATGAGCACGGCAAACCTTATGTAACCAATTTTGATATTTTTGTCAGCCTTTCGCATAGCAACGAACACGCTGCAGCCATTGTCTCCAAAAGCTTTGAAGTGGGTATCGACGTAGAAGAACCACATCGAAAAATTGAAATCATCAAAAACAAGTTTCTCTCAACCGTTGAACTCAACAACATAGGTGAAACTCAAGTACAACAGCAACTGCTGATTTATTGGAGTGCTAAAGAGGTGATGTATAAAATATATGGCAAACGCAAATTGGAGTTTAAAGATGATATGTATGTTAAACCCTTTCTACTCAATGAACGTGGCGATATAAATGGGATTCTCATGAAAAACGGACTCGTTGCGGAATACCACATGCATTACCTGCTAAATACCGATTTCACTCTCGTTGTTGGCGCGGAAAAAGAGGTTTCGGTCATTAACCAACCGGGCTGAAACTCAATACTAAAGCGATTTAGCAATTAAAAAGCCGGTCTGTATAACAAACCGGCTCCAAATATGATTAGGTGAGGAATATTATTCTTTCACCAGACTTTCACTCGCAACTAATCCTTCACAATTAAGTGTTACCTGATAATATCCGGAAGCAAATGCTGCTGTGTTTACATTCACTACATTAACGCCATACGATATGCCAATCTCGGTGGAGTAAACTACTTTACCCAACACATCGGTGATAGATAAACTGCCATTGCCATTAACCGGCACATTATATCGAATTTGAACATTATCATTAGCCGGGTTAGGGTAGAGGTTCATCGCAAAATCAGGCTGGTTATTATTAACTGCTTGAATTTGACCATTATTGATATTGATATTATCGATATAAAGATTGTTCTCATAATCAGTAATAGTACGGAATTTTACGAAAAACTGCTCCGTTCCGATATAGGCATCTAAATTGATTGATTCATTTCTCCATTCATCATCTTCAGGTTTAAAGCTGAT
>DAORKJ010000066.1:0-21079 GCA_035439505.1 Chitinophagales bacterium | reverse complement strand
CCAACAACATCCCGAACGGGTCGTGTGCTTTGATGCCTGAAACTTTATCCTGTTTAGTGGATATCATGCTTAAAAGTAATTTAAAATTTGCAAAAAGTAGAAACTTGTTTGATTCATCGGATCCATTTACGCGCCTAGTTACAACGTGTCTAAATTTAGAGGGTGATTATAAGCCAATTGGAATATTTGATGCCTGAAACTTGAAGAGCCTTTTTTAATTAATCTGTATTTTTATACATATTGTTCAACATAACGATAATAATAAGTTTATTTAGTTATGAAAACACCTCTATTTTTTCTCAAAATAAACAAAAGCAACGAAAGTAAAGCTATAGATAATAAAACGATTGAAAATGAATACGAGGTCGCGTTTTTATGGAAAAAACGATACTGCCCATCATTCGATACTGTTAAAATTAAACTTAATTTATCACCCACTTTCAATTTGCACACCCCGTCCTCACTATGTAAAGTGTATTGTTTATCTTTATAAAGAAAATATATATAAGAACCTTTTCTACAATTCGCTGCTTTCACAATCACAACTTCAGCCAGCGACCCTTTTCTAGCCAAATTTGCGTTATAGAAACCAATACCAGCAAAAATTAAAAATCCAACCGCAGCCAGTAACATTGAATATTTTTTAATCATGTATGATTTTTTTTAATACTTCATTTTAAAATCTCTGCAAACTTTTACAAACACAAAACATAACCGGCGCATTCATTGAAAGTTTGCATTAATTTGGTAAATAAATAGTAAATTTATTTTGGCTTCCAAACATCATTTGTGTCAATTATAGGAGCTATTTGATTGTCTTTTGTTCCTAAATAATTTTCGGTTGAGCTAAACGAATATTGAACTTGCCGTTCACTATATTCAATTGACTTTTGACCAGAATTAGCTAACGCTGCACTTGACGCTGAAATTTTAGTGCTTAATAATCGTTCCTTATAATTTAACTTAGATGCAGTTTCTTCAAGTGATGTTTTATTACCATTAGTTGGATTTCCAGAATAAACACGATTTGCCCTATCTGCTGCATTTTTAGCTATTTTAATTTTTTCAATTTCCTCTGATACATCCATTGTTTTTAGTGCCCTGTCCGCGGCATGATCAACTAAAACATCTACTCCGACCTGTGCAATGTTAATTTCGCTTAAGTTCCAATCTTTTTCTATAGCTTGATTAAGAGCACTTTCAGTCGCAGGAATCGCGAAACTTGTAATGATGATTCTTGTTGAATTCGAGGTAATTAATTTTGTAGCCCCGAAAGTTAATGCACCTGTTCCCGTACTAATTAACAATTCATTTTTATTTATATTCGTCCAGGGATGATCCTGCCCGGTTACATAATTACCAACTACCTGGGACCCATAATCTGCAGTACCAGAAGCTAAAGCAGCAATTATCATTTCTTCTATAAATGGCAATAGAATAGGACAAAAAGGACAATTTCCATTTGGATCTGCTAAATTGGTCGAATTATTGTTAACAAATGCATATCCTGATATATTTTTCTCTTTTGATGGCATTGGGTCAATGCTTATCCACCTTCCTATTCGACTATTGTATTCACGATAAAATGTAGAATAATTTTGATTACAATCACATTCACTATTCGACGATTCCATTCCGTTAAACCCATACCTATACTCACTTCCCCCTTCCCAATTTCGTCCTTCCAACAACATTCCGAACGGGTCGTAATCTTGTGCGGATATAACATCTGGTTCGTAATAGGCAATGGTTGTGGTTGCACCTGATTGGATTGAAAACCTACGGTCAGTTATTACTGCCAATACATTACCTAAATGATTACTTAATTCATATCGCTTTTCACCCAATATCCTTGTATATACATTTGAGGTATCCAACTGTTCACTTAACAATAGGCTTGTGCTTACCATTCCAAGTCTTGATGAACCATAAATGTGTTGTTCGCTTAACCTTAATGTATCGGAAGCAGTATAACCTATGCGAAGGTACGTAGCCATGGTATTGCCGGTTGCATCCCGCACATAGTAAGTAGTAATTGTGTCTCCTGCTGATTGTGGCATCACCTTTTTTGAAATTCTATTGCCCATTGGATCATATCCGAAAACTAAATCCGGTTTCCCGCTGGCTCCTGTAAATTTAATACTTTCTATTTTACCGTATACATTCCATTTAATTTTTTGAATGCCTTCTGCATTATCGCCGGTTAAATTGCCTATTGCATCATACACATAATTATTGGTATCTGTTTGATTATCAATATCAACATTATAGTTACCCGATGCTGATCCATCGTGTACGTATTTTAATTGATTTGTACCTTCATAATAATAATAGGTCAGGCTGTCCATCGTCCATAAAACGGTTGAATCTCCTGATCGGCGGTGTTTCAGTATGTTTCCATTACCGTCATAATGATATTCAGTAGCCCATTTGTTTGTCGAATTGAGCCCAATCCATGAAAAACCACCCGTTAAGTGCATGTTTGATTTTTCAAATGAGTAACTGCCCATAATACGATTAAGCTGGTCGTATTTATATGTTTTACCAAGCACATTAACTTTGGTTCTGCCTGTATCCATTAAGGCTGTGCTTATGGCGCGAATATTACCATTATAAAGGTCAGGGGTTGAAGTGTAGTAAGGGAAATAACCGCCGGCATTTTTTTGCGATGCCATAAAATCTTTGTTAACACCTGATATATTAATTTGTGTGTAATCACCTTTAAAATATTCGAGTACATACCCAAATGCATCAGAGGCTGTATGCAAATGCAATGTCCCGCCTCCGGTTTTTGCGTCTTTTCCCATGTCAGCAGCTGTATTTAATGCAGTACTATTAACACCTTTTAGCCAACCCTGTATCGTATAAGCAAAATCGGTACCCTGAACGTCGTTATCACCAATTTCAGTGCGTGCTAATGGGCCATGTGCATAATAAAAATATTTTGCATCCTGCTCCCAAATTTTTTGGTCGCGACTGGTTTCAACTGTCCGAATTCGATTATCGGCATCGTAGGTATATTTATGATAAAACTGATCAATACTGTCTTGCTGATACTTTACAAAATGGACATTACCACTCAACAGGTCATAGGTATATTCTAAACGCTTAAACTGTTGATTTAGCACTGCTAATTCATAATTATCCTGAATTAATTCATTAACATTTCCATGAATATCGTAACTATAATGAGTGGCACTATTATAGGTTGCGGAATTATTGTCGTAAGTTTTTTCTAAAGTAACTGAAGCAATTCTATTACGTAAATATTGTTGACCATCTTCAAATGGCAGGTCGGCAAATATTGCATCATTATAGTAAGTGCTAGTAACGTCATACCGAAATGCTGCAATATTGGATGGGAAATTTTCTGTATCGTTAAGATCATCATAAAACCCGCCTGCACCTTCACTATCAGGGGAAGACCATAATTCACCAACTTCAATTATTCGACCCAGGTTATCAAACTGTGTATAGGAATATTTTTCAAAATCAATATATTCTCCATCTTGATAAATTTTATTTTGTTCTGCATTTTGCGATAGCACCAATCGACCAAGATAGTCATACCAAAAATTACTTTCTCCTGCATCCGGAGTTTTTTGCCATATTAATTGTGCAAGGCTATTATACTTATAATTTGTAGCTAATTGATGGTCAGGATATACTTCAAATTCAATATTTCCTGTAGTACGGAACACCTTCATGCTATCTCTTTGTGTTCCATTTAAAATTACAACTCCAGCTGGAGGCACAGTTTGCACTAAGTTACCGGCTTGGTCATAATAATATAAGGTGTATTGATATTGACTCATAGTGTAATCTACCGTAAACGTTTCTAAAACAGACATACAGTGTGCTATGTATCTTTGTTTAAAATCACTTTTTATACTATCAATATAATTTTCGTACATAAAATTCCCATTATAATTGGCAATATCCTGTAACTCACTTACACATGGGTTTGTATACTCAAATTCAGGCATCACAGCACCAATATAATTGCTGTCACAATCTTGAATAGCAATATCGGGACCAGGGATAAGAACACCAAATGCAAATCCAAATGATGTACAATCAATTGTTTCAACATCAACATCTGCTAATAATACGAAGTCGTAGTTTTTGTTAATCCAAAATCCAATTACAACAGTGGTATCTCCAACTTCGTAAAATCCCAGTTCAGGATCATAAATCTCATTAATTTTAAAGGAAAAACCATCATAAAAATTACACGGAAGATATAATTCAGTGTCTTCTTCAGGTATTAATGTATATTCTGAATCATCAAATATTTTTCTATATCGGAAATTATTGTTAGGATAATGAATAGTGGTACCTTCTGATGAAATAGTAAATCCTACTTCAACATACACCAATGCTGTGTCCAAGTCATAATTGTATAAACTATGGCAATCGCCACAATTTTTCAAAGGAATACAACTCGTAGTTCCATTAATTAAAATCGAGTCGCCTTCATTAAATCCAAGACAGGTAAAGTTGTAGGTGTTATCTTCATCAATACTTAATGTAAAGTCGGCCACCAGGTAATTAATTGAATCCAATTCTTCAAATGTAGCTGCTGAGGGGTCATTTATACTTAAATAAACTTGGCAATTAGATTCAATTTGTCCTCCGGAAATATTTTTTAGTGATGCTTCAATCGTATTATCTGAAACATGGTCAACATACCAGTAATCTGTTGCTGCAGAACCACCACTGTATTCAGCAAAAAGAGGCGAATATCCGGCTTCTTCCAAATCGTCCAGAATTAATGAGTCACCTGTTTCTACAAAGTTGTTCACAACCACATAATTGAGTAAAGTTTGCAAATCGTTGAGAAGATAATGTTCATCATCGCTACATGGCGTTGAAATCGGAAAATCACAATCACCTACAGGAAATGCCTCGTATGTTGCCTCATTTAACCAATACATTGTTCCAGTAACTGAAGTTACGGGACTAACTGCTGGGAAATCAGTATATACAATAGCTGAAAAATTATTAACAGTTCCAACAAACGCCGGGTTTGAGATTCCGTTTAAATCATTAAAAAACGATGTATCTCCAATAGTGTATGGTATAGTGCTATTAAACGAAATTTTAATTTCATTTGATTCGTCTGCATTTTTCAAATAATAATCGTTTGTTGCAGCTGGGTGTTCCCATTTAAATGGCACGTTAGTTCCGATATATGGTTCTAGAATTGGAACCAATGGCTCATATTCTGCAGCAGTTAGGGTATATGATGCATCATTAAAATTATCATAAATCAACAAATTGTTCATTATTAACATCATTGCACTAGCCTCAATTGTTGGTTCACAATTACTAAGCAAAATAGAACTATCATTTAAAATAATCTCAGTGCAAATAGAACCGGTTGCTTCATAATTGAGCAATTCGCCACTCTCTTCATCAGTCACAACCACTTGCACACTAAACGTCCCAATATCGGCATCTAGTACATGAATATTCATGATATTTTGAATAGATGTATTCCAATTGTGGTTTTCAATATTCGCAGGAAAATTGAGGACCAATTTACATGAAGTATCAATTTCTGATGACCATTTTAGCACCAACGAATCAGTTGATAATTGAGGCTCCCAATCATCAAACCCTGCATCATCAAGTGCATTAAATAAATCTATAGTTAATACCGGGTTTTCGTTGAGCGGATTTGTTGCACAAATTCCATCTGTATGAATTACCCAACCTTGTAAAAACCATTGTAAATCACTTGCTAATGGCAATGTTCCGGTGTATTCAAAGTAAGCAGTTTCACCTTCAGCCTCCAAAGAGTCAATAATTCCGACTAAAATATCATCATCATTAAGTTCACTTTCCGATATGCCGTAAATAGTTTGCGGAGTTTGAAATCGCTTGATTTTATCATAATAGTAAATTCCACTCGGCCAATCACAAATGTCTCCGTCAAATAAATCTCCGATGCCCATATCTAAAATTCCATCACCATCTGTATCATAAAAAGCTGCCCCTTCACCAATACATTGATTTCCGGCCTTTAACGCATTGCTAACAATGGTCGCCCTCCTAAAAATATAATTCCAGCGCTCAGCCGCATATAAAGATACCAGGTTATTCCAGTCTTTATCCGTTTGAATATAATTCCATAAGCTAGGTGGCGATGTGAGGTTAAACTGGTCATTTAAAGTGTCCTGGATTTCTTCACATGTCCAACTACTTGTAAAATCCAGATGATTGGTCATCCATATTGTTTCCCAAAGGGTTAAGTTTGCAGTCTCTATAATGGTGGCATCAGTACAAGTTTCAAAATATTCAACTTCCAGGCGCAAGTCTGTATGACCGGTGCCACAGTCATCAACAACATAAGGATCAACCTCGTCGATATGTATAAGGTTAGTATCAATATTAAATATACTATCTCTGGAATAACTTAGTAAATATTCATCAAATTGGAAAGGATTTAAAGTATCGGAACCTACAATTGCAAAACAATCATAACTATCTTCGGCGCAAAATTGGTAATAGAAATATTCAGGATGGTAAATAATTAAGGAGTTAGCCCAAGAAGGTTGAAAAAGCGATACAAAATCCTGGACATATTTAATTTCTTCAGGGTAAATAAACCTAATTCCATCTGCAGTATAATGTCCAATACCATCAATTGATTCAGGATAGTACCCTAACCCGGTATCAACTGGATATATAATTGCTCTTGTTGTTCCGTTTTCATCGTAATAGCCACTTATCCAGTCTCCTGCATTATTTTTTAACTTCGGATTTCTCCAATTTGGTTCATACTCAATAGCATCAACTGTTCTAACCTGCAAAATATTTGATTCATTTAGCACAGAAAGCGCGAAGTAATCTACATCAATTTCGCCAGTTGCCAAGTTATATAGTTCGGCATATTGTCCTCCCGGCGACATATCTTGCAACATCATCATGTATCCTGCAAAACAAGGATCATTGCCAACGCCAATTTCACATAAAATTTCGCATTGTTGAATATTACTATAAAACATTTCTTTCCACATAAGTGTATCGGCGCTAGATCCGGCGCTGTCCATGTTTGCACTGATATATTCTTCAACACTAAGGTCTCTTATACTATCACAATAATCACAATCTAAGTAACACCCGGTTGTGTCTAAATCAGCCATTGCGCTATCGATAAAATCCTCTAATGTTAACAAGCAGCTTGCAGTATCAACATACATTTGCGCATAAAAATCCAAAGCTTCCTGGTTAAGTGTTAATGTTTTCGATAACATATAATTACCCTGATCCAATACCACATTAAAAATAGCATCATCAGTTAATTGTGTATTTACCGAATCGGTAGACAAACAAGAAAGTGCACTATCCAAATTTGAATTTGATGGCATGTCACCAATTTGCAGTGTAAAAGGATTACCTTCGTTAATGAGCATCTGGTCGCCGCATTCATTGGTCAGCCCAATTGTCAAATCATACACACAATCTAAACAAATTTCATTAAGGCACGAATCGGAAAAATTAATATCATTTACAGTATATATGTAGTGATAATCCAAATCATTTTCAGGCACAAAAAAAGGATAATTAAGCGTATAGGAATTCAATTCAACATTATAATAATTATTAGCACCATGTGGCAACGAATCGGAAATTCCAAGTAAATCGGCTTCAAAATCAGCTCTATGTTCATCATAGAGAGTTTCAGCTAAATCATCTGTTGTTAATGCAGTCATATTATCTGGCACAGCACCAGCCAATGCTGTTGCTATAACTTGACCTTTCGCATCTGTGTAACTTACACTTACTTGCCCATTCGGATCAATAATAGACGATTTATTGTAGTACGACATATTGCCTACATTAGCCCCGAAAATCAAATCTAGCTCCTCCTGCAATGGTTTTTCATAAATATATCTAGTAGTATAAGATGAATCAATTTTATGCGTTTTGCCAACACCACTTTGCATACTGACACGTCCCGAATTATCTGGCTCCCATCTTGTTATAACGAATGGATAATTTTCAGCATCCGGAATGTATGCATTTTGCAATGAGTGCTCAGCGTTTGACGGAGAGTAATAGTTTGATGCCCCTGAACTTTCTGACATGGGCAATACTTCTATTGCGCAATCAGTCAAATCTAAATCAAAATGGGTTTTATTATACTTTGGTGTAAAACCTAAACTATCTGCTTTATTAAAATTTTGGTAATATTTAATTTCACTTGTAGTGACCGGCACAGGTAATATTTGCATAGCAGGCCTTCCTTGGTGATCATATATAGTTTCACCAACTATGGCAACGTCTTCAGTATTATTTTGCGTAACATTTTGTCTATTAAACATTACTCCGTCAAAATAACTTACCACGTGTTTCATTTTGCCTTCCTCTGCATAAGTACATTGATATGACCAGTTTTTCCCCCATTCATGAACAGGTTTAAGGTTGGTCGAACTCGTATCGTTAATATAAATAAAGGCATTTGGATTTTCAATTGAGGCAATATAATCATAGTCAGGTAAACTATCAGCGTTGTAATTATTTTTATCATAATAATCCAGAATGCTCCATTCACCGTGATACCACTTTTCGAAATCCGATGTATCTTTTGCCAAAGCCCGAACCCTAAAAACAACCCAACCCCTGTCAAATATTGCAGGTATGGCTATAGGTTCATCGCTGTTAACTTGAATTCGGGTGCTGTTGTTATGAAAATAAAATTGCGCTTGCGATTCAGTTAAATGTTCCTCGAGTGCATTGCCTTTATAATCATTAACATAAGTCCATTCAATATCGTATGCCAGTGCGCCATCGATTGCAAAATTTTGAATTATTAAATGGTTAATTGATGTATCGTAGCTTACTTCAAGCGTTGAAGAAATTTCCTCCGGATCAAAATCAAAATATCGTTCGATGTTAATTCCTGCTTCCAATCGCAAACTTTGAGGTAATCCTGACAATGTATATGAAGTTCCAACTTCGTTCTTAACAGACAACAAGGTTGCCTTTACTTTATAGTTGTTATCAAACCAAAATTCTTGTTTATCCTGATATACACTTTTATTTTTGGGATCATAGGTTACTTTTAGCAAAATAGTGTCACCTACTGCCGTGCTATAAGCTGAGGAGTCAGCATTTAATGCATATTTCTTTAATTCAATCTGTGCGATATAAGTTTTTAAAGTTGTGCCGGAAATATAATAATGAACATCAGGGTCAAAATCTAATTTTATATAATTATTCACTGCTACATCAGTAAAATTTACAGCATCTGTAAAGTAGGCACTTGTACCTGAATTGTCGGCGACGGTAATGGACTGACCCGTGCCTGAAGTAGTAAATTGGTACAGATATTTGTAGGCTACTGCATCAACTGTTTGACATTTAGCATGTTGTACAACAACCAAATTACAGGTCAATAATAAAAAACTAAACCATTTAATTGATTTTAGTTCATGGTATAAATTAATTTTACCCATAACAATTCCTTTAAAATAATTTATAAATTTGATAGTTCGAATATCGTCCTGAAGGTGTTATTTCGTCTTCTTTAAAATGTAAATAATTTTCCTCGTCAACCATGCTTTCTGTTACTCTATTTTGGACATAATTGGAATAAGTAATTTCAATAACTGGTGATGAAAAAGAAACCCCATTACTACTTTCAACATTTGGCAAATTATAAAATAATACGATTTTATTCAACAAAAAAGTGGCCGTGTCAATATAAATATTCAAATACTGTAACGTGCTCAATTGCTGAGGTTTGTAACGATATACTTTATTTGTATTATAGGCACCCTCAAATTCAATATCAAAATTACCTTCAAGATACTTATTGAGGTCAAAATCATTTTGTTGCTGTCTATTAGCGTTCGCAACACTGATTATTTTTTGAATGGTGTCAACTTTGATTAAATATTTTGAGGTATTAATTGTAATCAATTCACCAATTTCAAATAGGCTATTTTGGTTGTTATGTAATAAAAAACCCGATTTAACTTCAATAGGAGATGAAGCAATTGTTCTCGAATATAATTTATATTGGATATCGCAACTATAATTGGTCATTGATTCCATTTTATTTTTCATACGCGAAATATCATCGTGCACTATTTGCCCAAACAAAGCTTCGTGTAAAAACACCAACAGATAAAATAATTTAGATCTCATCATTCAACTTTTTTAATAAATTTCCTGTTTTCCTGAACGGTTAAAATCCCTCTTTCTGTTTCTTTTTTAATCCTGACCAATTGGCCTTCTTCGTCATATTCATAGAAAGTTGCAAAATGATTTTCATCCAACTCGGCCATTAACCAATGAGTGCGGTAGTCATAAACAAATGCTTTCGCTACGGCTAGAGCAGGTTGAATTTTTATATCATCAACATACAATGTTGACCTGCCGGTATTATAAACTTTTATTGTTAAACTACCATCGCTACCTGCCGGAATCTTAAATTTATTTTCTACACGCTGCCATCCTTCAATTATTCCTGATGATTTTTGCGAAATAATGCTAAGTTCTGTAGGACCTAATAGCACACTCAAATCAACATTATCGGCAAAGTCAAATTTTTGTGGGCCAATATCCCTTTTGACCCAATAAGTGAGCAAGTATTCAACATCTTTACTAGCATGTTTTATAGGTGCAAATGGTGGCAAACAGTCTACAGTATCTTCTAAATTAAATGGCATTTCGAAGGTGCTTCTAGTTGTTAAAAGCGGGCTTAAATCGGTTGTAAATAAAATACTGTCTTCTTCGGACAAAGCCAAACTAAATGAACCTGTATGCGCAAATTTTCGGACAAGATAACCTGGTGCTATTTCCCAATTAAAATGTTGGACATTACATGGTTTATCATAGATTGAAAACCCTTCGTCAGTCTCAAAACTTTCAAAACCAATTTCCTGATAATGGGCATTTACGGCTGATATCTCAGGTAACGTATATGAATAACCAAAGTTTACTGCAGATGGTATGAATAAAGCGTTTTGCGATTCAACCAAGTCAGTATAAGGGCTTTTTAGCATTGCTTTTTCAGTCCACTGCCACCCCTCTTGATCAACAACCCAAGTAAATCCATTATAGGTATAGAATGGCGAAAATTGTTTATAACCTCCATCTCTTCTAATATCGGGGTCTACTCCAGATTCAGGTGTTCGATTTGTTAGATAAGCATAAGTAGAAAGTGGTTTCCATGAACCTAATATACCAAGTGTATATGGGTTAACTTGGTCCCCATCTGTACCTGTACAAAATGCACCTGGCAAAACTTGCTCATAACAATACATCAAGTCAAAACATGAAGATGTAACAAAAGCGGTAATGGTATCAAAATAATCAGAATACGTCTCAGTTCCTTCGTCATAATCAGTAGGGTAACAAATATTGAGCTCTAAAGTGTCGGCGGAGCTGCACGGATCAGCTGCATTATTGTATACCCTATGCGTTACAGAATATATTTTATCATTTTCCAACAATGATCTAACTTCTGTTGTATCAATTCCGTCGAAATAAATGTTCGTATTCCCGCAACAACTAATAGATGTATGAAAATTGTCTGAAGTCTTAAAAAGCTCTAATTTGATTTGGTTATTTGCTACATCAACCATAGACCTTTTAAAAAAGATCTTGTCGGGTAACAACATATTGATACCACAATCATTGTTGACTAAAAACTTACCTAATTCGGGGGTGAAATTATTAATATAATCACCGCCATCATGCAACAAATAGTTACCGCCATCATAAAAACTCGAATTATCTATTAATCCTGAAATCACTTGCGCTAGATCATCGGCTTCAGGTGTTGGCAATGAATTACAAATACAATCGATTGTTTCTTCACCTTCATCATAGTTGCAGAATGTCTGCCAAACATCGCTATAAGTTGAAGCTGAGGCAGAAATTACCTTATAAGTTTCATCAACATACAAGGAGTCTCCCCTTACAGGTTTTTTCCTTGTAACCAATTGCATACCTCCCTGGTTGCTCAAATTTTTATAGCCTGATCGAAAAACCATTCCAGTAACGTAAGCACCTTCAATAATGGGTGGATTCCCAAATTGGTCAATAAAATATTTATCTCCAGCGGAAGTTTGATAAACCCAACAATAAATATTATTCAATGCAACTGTTCCTGCTGCATCATAATAAGTTTTAATTGCAACTTCATCACCAGGTGCAAAATACTCATTAAAATCTGTTGTTAATTTACCTGTGGACCAATTAAAAACATCTTCAAAACCATCTGAAAATTTAAACTTACTATTTTGATATGTAGGCCCCATATTTGCGTAATACCAATACGCAGGAATTGTTGTGGAAAAATAACGATCACCAAATTCATTTGGAGCAGAGGTCATTAACACATTACCGGTTTCTGCATCGTAAATTTCATTATTTGTGGTTATTGAAGCACCTTTATCGAACATTGTAACCGACTCTATTAAACCAGTTCTGTAAACGACCTTAGTTATAGTAGAAGTTCTTACCGTTTGTTCTGAGAAATCGGTATTGACAAACAAGGTGAAGGTCATTACAGGAATTATTGCTGCGAGAAAAGCGTCTGTATTATACTGAGCAGCAGTGCCTAAAGATGAATGAAAATTTTGCCTGAAATCAGCAACAACATCGTAAGTAACGCCTACTTCTCCATCAGTAATTTTACCCTTATTATCCATAACATCTACAATATTTTTAAGCCTTTTTGGATTATCGGGATCATGTTTATAATTATAAGTTGTTTTGGAAATTAATTCCCCTTTATTATTCAAGTTGGCAACCGATTTAATTTTACCATGCATATCGTTTAATTCAATAACGTACCCCTGAGAAGCTGTATACTTATTTACCACCTTCAAAGAAAAGATACTGAAAACCGGATCAGGCTTATGCTCTTTTAATTTAATTGTAGAGTTGTTGACAATTGTTGGGAAATCGTATGCCGTATAGAATTCATTTACTATGCTGCCGGTACTAGTTGAGTACACATTATCCCATTGTATATTAGATACAGTTACCCTTGAATAGCCTACAGTTGGTGCAGGGTAAAAGGTTTCTCCAAATGGTCTAATTTTATATTTGATATATTGATACTTCTTCGTTTCATCCGAATCATATCGTTCTGGTCTGCGTAAAATATTTTCATCAGCTCCAAAGGATGGTTCATAGGCTGCAACTCCAGCGCTTGTTCCATCCGTATTTAAATATGAATAATTGGTTCCATAATAGGTAGATTCCTCAGCGTTTCTTGTCAATTCGTTCCAGTTGTCATATAATTTTATGGATTTGACCCTGTGGCCTCCACCTAATTTGTGGCCATCAGGATTTAACAATCTAATCCAGGAATTTTCTGGCACAAAATGTTTGCAGAAGCCTTTATCTACCATATAGGTATTGGGGTTAAATAATCCATCCGTTGCTCCAACTGTAAATAGGTCAGCTAGCGCTTCCATTACCGATTCGAAATCAGCCATACCAGGAGGCTCTTGGTTGCTGATATAATAGGAAGCGTTTTCTTTTGTGAATTGAAATCCTGCTTTTGTAATTGGATGAACATCATACTTGGATTTATCTTTATCCTTAAGTACATCATTCTTAAGTTTAATAAATGCTTTTTTATAATAACCGTCTTCAGCAGGTAATACACCTGCGTAATTCGAAAAGGTGTTGTCGATATATGCATAACCATTAATCATTTCAAAAGCTGCTTCATCACCAAGTCTGTCATTGGAATTTAAATAAAAATTAAAATACAAGTTATTTGTTATTCCGTTATAGCCATTAAAATCACCCTTACTACCGGTAATAAAATTTGTTCGAATTATTGAGTCTGCTTGAGTTGTATTGTAGGAATCGGGGATAAAATAGTTTTCACCCAAATCAAAAATTATACAATTCCTAATCGTGTCTTTGGCATATAAAGTTGATTTAAACTCGTTTGTAATATTATCTGTAGCTCCTAACACTTTGAACATTTGAGCTGCTGGTTTATCCTGTACATAAGCATAATCATCACTTTCGTATTCAATACTGATTCTACCTCCAGAAGGCAAATTAATGGCTACGATATTCCATGCACTTGCCCATACATTTGAAGAGTCAATTGTGTTTTGGTCTACATAAGGAAAATATTTATTTTGGTCTGCTAAATTTCCTCCATCGTTATTTGGTTTATAAGTCCCCCATCTATTATACGCCTGAATATCATAATCAGGGTTACAATTTGAATATTCAAACGAAAATGGGTTAAATCTAGCTTTACGGGAACCATTAAAAGTAAAATACACCTTTTTAAGAGTTAACTTGCCATTATCAGAGCCAGTACTTAAATTATTCAATACATTTTTGCAAAGTGAATAATCATATTCTAAGTGTACGGTTTTAATTGGAATTGCATTATAACCATAAGCATTTCCTCGCTGTACATCAATTAACGAAAACAACGATAAAGAATCTAATTTTTGCAAATGTTCTCCACCTACTTCACCATTTTCGCCGTTAACACCCATACCATCCAAACGCTCAGAAGTATAAAATTCTACCAGTTGGTCTTTTGTTTCAATTGATGATATATACCAAACTTCCTTAACTCCATAGGTGTAATTTCCTTTATCATCACTGGCATTATTGAATATTCCTTCATTATATGCAGCTTTGTTAAAAGGCAAAGGTGTTCTCCACTTAAATGATTGAATATTGGCCTGGTACTTATCAGTTATCTCATCATACTCGCCATATATATATTTAACATAAGTACCAAGATCATCAGGACTAGGCCCATTATTTGATCTATCCACATAATCAGGCGACAAAACTTCAGTTAGCAAATAAGCTGTTGCATAGGCAGGTGTTTCCGTTGATTGATAATACCAGTCTAAACCAGTTTCATTATTGGGTGAGTTTTGTTCACTATTATATAATACAAATCCATTGGCGTCGGTTTCAATTTTAGGATCACTGTGTTTAGCTCTTCCAACTGAAAATGTTACTTCTTTTTGTTCCGTGTTATAAGTAGCCAATCCATATATATATCTGGTTCCATCAACTGAAGTAACAGTAATTTCCGCAATATGATGATCTAAAGCAGAAGAAGACAGGTATGGTTGTCTGTAAGGTTTATAATCTGATATTTGTTTTTTAGTTAAATAAGTAATTTCGTTTTTTCTTGCAACTCGATTTTCTCTTATAATAGGGCCATCAAAATATTTGTTACTATTCTCAACATTTAAAAAATTACTTTTTAAAGAAGCATTTTTTTCATCACCAGCCAGTTCGAAAGAGGTAACGCCTTTTTTACCAAATAAGTTAACTACTTCTTCATTATTTTCAGCACCATTATCGCCAACAAAAGCAAAATAAGAACGTTCTCTAAACTTATTGATTTCGTATGCAGAGTTATAGTGCGTATAATCATCAACTGCATTTTGTTCTGTCCATGCGCCAGAATTAGATGTTACTTTAGTAACACTAACGTCTACCCCGGGGCTAACTGCCCAACCTCCGGCAAATTCCAGTCCTGCGGATCCGGATGTGCTGTGAAATTCGCTTACAGGATCTGAGATATATCCGACTTCATTTCGGTATGGTCGAAACACACCTGACATTCCCGGACCACTTACTGAATAAACATCATAAGTCAGAAATCCCGGTGCCAAATTTTTTGTTGTTGGTTCAAGTGAACCGTCCTGCTCACGGTTAAAATCCAATAAATTTTCATTACCCGGTTCCCTCAAGTATAAATAACCAAAGGCTGGATTACTAGATTTTTTTTGCGATTCCTCAAGTTTTTGATTAGACATGAATCCAGTAATACTGGCCGTACCATCTAAACCAAATGCCGTAATCCCTAATTTACCGTTAAATGTGAATGAGTTATTTGTAAAATCGTTGGTATTGCTTGGTTTATAGGTGCGATTAGGCGGCAACACAGTTGAGGAACGCGACATATTTCCGCTAGTAGCTTGGTATTTAAAAGATACATCAATAGCAGAAGTTCGTGTTTCGGAATAATTGCTGCTTAACGTTAAACCTTGAAACCCTTTCCTTGAATTAAAAGTTAAACCTAGACTGGTATTATTTTTACCATTTTCTTCTGCCCGAGTTGCATTCCTAGTAAATGTGATTTGCGGGCTAATTGAAATATCGGAAACACTGCCATCAGACGTACTTCCAATTGAAGTGGATAAAGAAGCACTTAAAGGTAATTTGCTGGAAATTGCACTAGAAATAGAAGGGGAAATACTTGATTGCACATCAAAACCAGTGTAATTATTATATATAAAAGACCAATTTGCACCCAAGTTAAAACTGCCAATTGTATCACTACTTTTCTTTTTATTAGTAAGCCCAAATAATTCAAGTTCAGCACCAAGGGTAACACCATAAGTTGTATTCGGTTTTAAATTTATATTGCTAATAATATTTTCTCCATTAAAATCGTCAGGTAGCCCCCTAACGTCACGCGAAATAGATCCTGGATTAAAACTCCAACCTAAACCAACCCAACTGGCTTCTTCATCCATTCCAACGCCGGCGTTGTATGTTAAGCCTAAAGGAATACCACCAATTTCTAGCATAGGAATAGAATAGGAAAAATCTCCGGTGAAGGGATTTACCAAATTATTTGAAGTTACATTAGAAAATCCAGTAAATTCTGGTTGCGAAGGTCCTGATGTTAATGCAAATAATTTAGTTATGGTAAATACATCGAATACAACGAAAAATCCGGTAAGCATTACGATGCACTTTACAATCCTTGAATTACGAAGTTTGTTTAACATAACAATTAGTTTATTGTATTAATAATTGAGGGTATTTTTTAATTTTAGAAAAAGCAACGTTGAATTTATAAAGTGTAGAATTTCCAACATTAATTTTTAAATAAACTTTCGAATCATTTGAAAAATTATTTGGAAATGCAACTAATACTTTATTAAAGGGCAGTATACCATATCCCGGCTCAATAACAGAAAACGCTGGGTAAACATTTTCTTTATTCGTTTCAATAAAGATCATACCTTTTTCAACAAAACCAGTGTTTCTCAATAACTCTTCAGTACCTTCTATTTGAATCTCAAAGTAATGATATTGCGCAAATAGCTGATATAACGAATCATACATATTTTTATCTATACTTGTTCCTTTAACTTCATTCGCAATTAAATAATCTGTTGGCAAATAATAATAGCTGACAGTTTGCCCGTTAATATTTTTAGATTCGCGAAGCGCTGCTTCATCTGATGTAACAAATGATTTTAACTCATTGTAATTCAAACTATCTAATTTAGTTGAACAACTTGAGAGCACTATACAAGTATAAATAATAAAAGTGTTTTTCATTTTATTCACCACAGGCCCCCACTAGGCTGTTATTTTGAAATCTTATATAATATTTTTGTTTATTTACGCCCCCTATTTCTAGAACGTAACGTCCATTTGGGATAGGGAAATCATCTTCACAAAAACGAACATATGAATAATTAGTACCTAAGGTGTGAGCAATTGGAATTTGCTCTTCAGTAGCAATCAATGCAAAATTGTCATCATATAAATGTAAATAACTTAGTGTATCTACAACCTCGTAATCATCCACAAACTTGACTGGCAGTATGTTGTCAAAAATGGTAACATAGGTATTTGGTATGACAGATGACATCAAATAAAATTGGTCTGGATAATCGATAGTGTCTTCCTCCGGATTATATATAAACCGCCATGTTTCGCTTCCGGAATAAAAATCACCTCTTTCTGTATAGGCATTGACCAGCCATGCATATTCCTTACCTGCAATTAGTTTCGGTTCAACAGTGGTATAAATCAATGCGTTTTGATTTACTTGTTGGTTTCTAATCAGAGGCTGATTTCTCTTAACTGCCGCAATAGGTGTTTCTAATGGTTTTATTTCAGTCAATACAATTTCATATGTCAAATTACCGGTTGGTAATGGGTATGGAGGTGTCCAATTAAACATCGGATATGCATCCTCAATTGTATCGTTATTAAACACACTCACCAGTTGTATAGGCATAACCAACTCAGCATCGATATTATATACATATTTCCCCAAAGGCTCAGAAAATCCATTTCCTTCATAATTACAAATCACTTCAACTTTGTAATCACCGGATGGGAAAATTCCGCCTTGCTTCGCTAATTCATTTTTGAAACTTCGTTGGTGGTATACTGTGCTAATTGGACCATAGGTTTCTAAATTGGTTTTATTAATATTTATGATAGCAGCTTTACCAAATTGAAATTTTTTAGAAGTAGTAGTGAGTATTTTAGGCCCTGCTTGTTCGTATACGTGCAGACTAACACTCAACCAAACTTCTTTAGTAGGTGTCATATTTTCGACCAGCGTGACCTGCCATAAATCATCCAGGGTAAATCGCGGTCCCGGTGGAACAGCTGTTACCGTTATTTGAGCTTGTATTAAGCCAAATAAAAGGCAACTAAACATACTTAACACAACTTTTTTCATAATTAAAAATTATAGGTTGCTGAAATGTAAATTGATGTATTTGAAATATTTTGAATATTGGTCATATATTCTAAAGTTGATTCAGGGTATACATAATACCCGGTTTTTAATTTCATCGTTGCTAATGGTGAGAAACTTAGCTCCAACTGCCCTCCTGGTTCAAAATTGTTGTGCTCATTACCTGTTAGTTGAAAATTGGTATACACATCCATCCACTTAGTTGCACTAAATCTGGTGCCTACACTGTAAATACTAAATATGACCGCTTCTGTAACTGTAATAGCTTCGTTGTAATTAAAACCTGCCTGTATATCGATGTTTTTAAAATTAAAATTGTTAAGTACGTTATAATAACGGCTATTAAAATTGGCGCTATCGTTTTCTGCGCTCAGTGTTTGGATGTCCATATAATTAAATGAAATCAAACATGGTATATAGCCTAACCTATAATTGTATGCAGTGATTGCTGAAAGGGTATTTACTTGAATTTGGTCAAATTCATTGATTATCACATTTGGTAAATAATCAATAGAAACCATTGGGTATTTTGGAACATTTAATTTTATCCCTGCTCTCAGATTATAGTAAGAAGTAGTCACTTCTTTTAACTGCTCCAGATTATCCTGGTTTTTAATTACATGCGCACTGAGTTGCAATTTGTTTTTAAACAACGACTGATCGACTCCAAATTCAACATTCATCAAATCGTTGAGCAAAAAAGGATTACCCGGGGTATAAAACCCAGAACCAACATACCTACCGGTAATAGCAACTGTGGTTTTGTTTTGGAAAAATGCGCTGGAGAGACTTAGTATTGCCGCTTTATCAGTAAAAGTGCCGGTAGCTAAATCATCCTTTTGCACTAGGGATTGTAATAACCAAAAATTAGGGACATTAGCAACTTCCTCCTCAACTTCTTCAAAACCAATAATATCTTTATTTTCAGCATAAGAGATTGCAATCTCACCTTCAGCTTTGAGTTTATTTTTAAAAAATCCAGTTGAAAATTTACCGGTAATTGTATTATTTTTTTCAAGGAAATTATAGAAGGACAAAGAGTCTTGGTCGCTAAAATCGGATTGTAAGACAAACAAACCATATTTACTATTTGTAGTAATTTGCTGCTCAAATCCTGCCACATATAATTTACTAAAAGTGCGTTGTTCCCGGTCTGGTTTGAAAAAGGTAGAATTATCATTTATACGACCAGCTACAGCTATCACTGAACAATTACCTATGGCGTAATTTACATTAAGTCCATTAAGCAACACACTGGAAATTGACAATTCAGAGTAATTTGGTACGGTAGCACCAAATTGTAATGACTCAAATCCGGTAATAAATCCTTCAATTTTTTTGAGTTGATCAATCTCTTTCAGCTTAGCCGTAATTAGGTTAGGATCACTCAATGTTGATGCATCAAAACCGTTGAATTTATCGTAGTATGCTTTTACTTGTGCAATATTTGAGTCTGCCAATATTTGTTCCTCCAAAAGTGCTTGATTTTGAAGGATTTCCTGATATCGTTTCGCTTTTTCAATAATCGCTTTTCCGGCAGCAATGGTGTTGGTAATTGAATCTTGTATCGCAATTAAAGAATCCTTTACACGTTGCGTTTGTTGCATTACAGTGGTGCTATCTAAACATAAAGAATCGTTATTCATTTGCTCCAAGGATAAAGTGTCCAAATGTTGAATTTGAGCTTGCACTAATGTCAACGCAGCAGAATCATTTAAGTATTTTTCATATACTTTTAAACTATCTAGCCTTGCTACTTCTTGCTGAAAATAAGGGTTGTTAGTAATGCTTTCAAAATCCTCCAATGAAGTTATCATGGTCATCGCTTCCTGATATTTTTCAGGCGAAAGTGGTAACTTCGAAGCCAGCTGACTTTGCAATCTTTCTTGTAATATTTGTTGGTAAGCCTTGGTGTCAAAATTGAATTGAAAGGTTGGTATATTACTATAGTAAAAATCACTATCAGTATCATAAAATATGGACATATTTAATGGATATCCAAAAACTTCAACTGAAGGGTTTAAGAATATACCCGTATTTCGGTGTTGCAGTGTTGTTGGCGTGGGCTCCGTATACACGTCAATATATGAAAATATTTCTACCGTACTATGTAATTGAATGCCGGCTTTTGGCACTTTCCCTCTAGCTGCAAGTAACAGACTATCCAGATAGCTATTTTTTACGGTGATAAACTCACAGCTCCGATTTAATTCCACCTTCGGTTCATGTGCAAAAACAGAAACACATAATACATAATTACCGTTAGGAATAAAGGATGCATCCACTTGTTGTAATGTATCATTTTTCGGAAAATCAATAATGTCATGATGAATGCCTACTGATGTAGGTGTAATGGAAATATTAAGTGAAGGTTGTAATACGATAGTTGTTTTGTTACCCTTATATAAAACAGTCTCATCTTCGCTATATACCGTCATTTCTACATCAACAATTTGTTGATTAGGATACATTGAAGCAATACCAATGTTCCACAAATCATTTATCGTTGAAATGTTGTTTGTATGCATTGCAATATTTACCTGACTATAACTCATATTAATAAATAAGGTCATAATTCCCATTAAA
>DAORKJ010000065.1:15030-21738 GCA_035439505.1 Chitinophagales bacterium | reverse complement strand
GATGAATGATGAGTGATGAATAATGAGTGATTGCATTAAACCGAAAATTACATGCATTTTTTTGAACAGCCGAAACCACAATCCCGATAGCTATCGGGACACAGAGAAACAGCCCACAGAGCATACACAGAGGGATTTATCGATGCGTATTTAATTGTAGATATACTGAACAACCATGGCAATTAATCTATACTTACGAATAACTTCTCCGCGCACCAAAGTTGTCGCAGACAACGTTGTCGTGGAGTCTGTGACTCCAGACGGCACCCCGGTCTCCAGACCGGCGAAAAAAAATGAGCAATGAGTGATGAATAATGAGCGATGAGTGATGAGTGATGAATAATGAGTGATTGCGTTAATTCGCAAATTACTTGCATTTTTCGAACAGCCGAAACCACAGGGTTACGAAAAAAACAGCCCACCAAGAACCCAACAGCCGTTCAACTTCAACTAAATTCACTACCAAAACCACTTACCTTGTTGTTAAACCCTACCGTCCTTAATTTCTTCCACCACTCCCGGGTCGAGTAACGTAGTAGTATCACCAATTTGCTCGAGTTCGCCTTCTGCAATTTTTCGAAGAATTCGGCGCATGATTTTACCACTGCGGGTTTTGGGTAAACCTGAAACAAACTGAATTTTATCCGGTTTGGCAATGGCGCCAATTACACGGGTTACCGTTTGTAATATGTCTTGTCGCGACAAATGTGCATCTGCTAACGAATCACCGGAATAAACCACAAAAGCATAAATGCCCTGCCCTTTAACATCATGCGGGAAACCAACTACGGCACTTTCGATAACTCCCGCATGCATATTGATAGCATTTTCTACTTCGGCAGTGCCTATTCGGTGACCGCTTACATTTAATACATCATCAACGCGTCCGGTAATGCGATAAAATCCATTTTCATCGCGATAAGCACCATCACCTGTAAAATACATATTGTGATATGTAGCAAAATAATTGGTGCGGCAACGTTCGTGGTCACCATAAGTTGTTCTGATAATAGAAGGCCAAGGTGAACGCAAACATAAATTACCACTCACATTATTGCCTGTAATAATTTCACCTTTTTCATCAACTAAAACGGGTTCAACTCCGGGCATCGGTAAAGTGGCATACGAAGGTTTTGCCGGCGTAATTCCTGCTAAATTCGAAATTAAAGTCCCGCCGGTTTCAGTCTGCCACCAGGTGTCGACAATTGGACATTTTCCTTTGCCTACGTTTGTATTATACCAATGCCATGCTTCTTCATTTATTGGTTCACCGACAGTACCTAACACGCGCAAGGAATCTAAATTTTTTCCTTCCAAAGGTGCCGTTCCAAAACTCATTAAACTGCGAATGGCTGTTGGTGCCGTATATAAAATATTTACTTTATGTTTTTCAACAATATCCCAAAAACGGGAAGCATCAGGCCAAGTTGGAATACCTTCAAACATCAACGAAGTTCCACCTGCACTTAGTGGGCCATAAACGATATAACTATGTCCCGTAATCCAACCAATATCAGCTGTACAAAAATGAATTTCTCCGGGTTGATATTGAAATACATTGATAAATGTATAATTGGTATAAATCATATAACCTGCACATGCATGCACAACCCCTTTTGGTTTGCCCGTTGAGCCGCTGGTGTATAAAATAAATAAAGGATCTTCGCTATCCATAATTTCAGGTTCAAAATCATGAAGTCCTAATGTTTCTATTTTTTTTATTTCATCTTCCCACCAAACATCGCGACCTTTAATCATACTGATTGGTGTTCTTGTGCGGGTGCTGACAATTACTCTTTTTACAAACGGACAAGCAATTAATGCATCGTCAATAATACTTTTTAATGGAATATCTTTTCCTCCACGATAAGCCCCATCGCTGGTAATAATAAATTCGGCATGTGCATCTTGTAATCTGTCCGCAATACTTTGCGCACTAAATCCACCAAAAATAACAGAGTGAATTGCCCCAATTCTCGCACAAGCTAAAACTGCAATGGCGAGTTCGGGAGTCATGCCCATATAAATACAAATACGATCACCTTTTTTTACACCATTGTTGCGTAAAACATGTGCGAACTGGCAAACCTTATCATATAGTTGTTTGTAAGTTAGCACACGATGGGCTTCATCCGGGTCATTCGGTTCCCAAATTAAGGCAGGCTGATTGCCGCGATCTTTTAAGTGTCGGTCAATACAATTTTCAGTGATATTTAATTTGCCACCCATAAACCAACGCACATGTGGTTCTACAAAATTCCAGTCGAGGGTCATTTCCCAATGTTTGCGCCAGGTAAAATAAGAAGCAATTTCACCCCAAAATTCGGTTGGCTGTGCTAAACTTTTAGCGTATGCGGACTGATACTCCTCAAAGGATTTGATTTGGTATGGATAACTCATTTTAGAAAATTGATATAACAAAGATAATAGCGACTGCAGTTGGCAGTTAGCACAATTATATCAAATTTAGGAGGATTGTATCAATTTGCGGATATTAAGCAAGTAATTTTAAACAACAACTGCTTTAAGATGTAAGAACTAAATAATCTGATAAACACATAATCATCAATTGTTTTTAGCAAAAGATTGGATTATTTTTTGCAATCGTCTTTGAGGATAGGGAATAATATCAACGACTTCAGAAAATTGTTGCATATCAAACGAATCGATTGGAACCTCATGTTGGTCAATTAATGCTTGCCCAGCATATTGATTACCCTTTTTATCAAAATAGGAAAAGGATGGGTCAATTTGAACTAACTGTAAATCGTTGACAATTTTATACAGACTTTTACGATTTAACCACTGACTTCCCTTTAATATTTTCCCATCTGTTGCACTCACATAATATCGGGACAATACTAATACCTGGTCGTAGTTACAACATTTGTAACAAGGCATATTATCCGGAACCATGGCTCCTTTGTTGGTATGTCTCACAGTAACAACACCGTTATTATTGTAGAGCGTTACATTTTTACTTTTTGTATGTTTTACAATAAGTCTGATTTTTTTGAATTCGCTATAATCGCAAAAGTGCTCGAGTTCCTTAAAATAGCTAGGATCATCAAGCTCCTCATTTACCGGTCGCACTCTGAAAAATACATCTACAACTCTGTCTGTTGTGTAAAACCCGCAAAATTGCTCCGGCTTTTGATCACCTTGATAAAACCCAACCAACCCTTTTGAATCATAAATAAAACAATGTAATTCCTCCCCATAAGTCCCATCCAAAATCCTGTTATTTTTTCCGGGTATTAACGACCACGACAAGGTATAAAATTGTGAAGCAGCGTATTCTGTATTAATATCCAACGTTATGTGCAACGGTGGCTGAGGGAAGGTATCTACTTTTGAATATTCGTAATACGGAACTTGCGCTTTGCCTATTGTGTTGAGGAAAAATAAAAATAACAACAACAATAATGTGTTACTTCGTAATGTCAAACTGTGCTGGCCCGGACTAGTGTTCATGAATTTAGGAAATAATAACTTCAAAACTATTAAAAAAAATTTGGATCAGTTTAAAATTATGTCATAGTAATATCAAAATGAGTTTAGCAAAACGAAATTTTTAATTTACGTTAAAGGGTTAAATTAAAAGGCAGCATCATATTATTTTATTCCCGCTGCATTTAATTCCTCTACCCCACCTACCACCGGAATCGTTATCGATATATTGTTCACATCAAACATCAATTGTGCTCCCGGTTTAGGTGTTATGGTAAATTCTTTGTCGCTCGAAAAAATCATCAAACCAATTTGTTGACCTTTCGGAATTATTTGGTCATCAGGCATCAGATCGAAGTTGATATCGTAGAATTTTCCTGGCTGTAAAGGTTCGCCCTTGGTTAGTGATTGATAATTTTGTGGGTCGGCCCAGCCTCTGGTAATAATATTTTCATATATCTCCACCTTTTTTCCTTCTTCCCATGGCAATGCCACCAGCATTACCGATAAATTTACAGCAGGCTGATCAGCAGCAACGCTCAAATGAATTGTTGGAATACCGGAAATACGAATTTCCTCTGTCAACAACGGCGTTACAAACAACAAACGATGGTCACTATTTTCACTTTCCGTTAATGATGCACTGCTGATTTTATAATTATCGATAATGGTATCAATATCAGTAGTATTTCCCTTCGATAAAATTAATTTACCACTATTGTTGCCCGTCGATTGAGCAAAAAAAGTAACCGCCTGCGCATTTTTATCCGGATAACTATCGTAAGCAGTTGGTTCTACTTCAAATTCGCGGACAATATTAACAGGCGCATCATTTTCAACACCATTTTCTATGCCGTGCAAATATCTCGTAAACCAGCGGTTCATCATTGTAATAGACGGGTCGCCACCATGTCCACCATGATGATAATATAATTGCACAGGTAATCCTTTATCCTTCGCTGCTTTATAAAAACGATAACTATGTTCTGGCATCACATTCCAATCGTTAAATCCATGTGCCATCAAAACAGCGGCATGCAAATTATCTATATTATTTAAATAATCACGTGTTGCCCAAAAATCATTGTAATCCCCCGTTTTTCTGTCGAAATTTTTTACTAAAATACTATCGCGTACTAAGCGGTCATTATTTTTTCTTTTGCTTTTATCTCCAGTTGTAATTACATCATATAAAACATCAATATCTTCTCCCGGAAATCCCTCCGGCGAACGCACCAATCCATTCGAACGATAATAATGATAAAAAGAAGAGACAGGTGCCACAGGAATTATCGCTTCCAAACCTTCCACACCTGTAGTAGCTGCTGCTAAACATAATGTGCCATCGTACGATGTGCCAATCATACCCACTTTTTTCGACGACCAAAATGCAGTTACAGTTTCAGAACCTGTTCGTGTGGTATACCCTTTTGCTCTGCCACATAACCAATCAATTACTGCTTTAGGTGCGAGCGATTCATTTTCTCCTCCAACCGTTGGTGCTCCATCCGACAAACCAGTTCCAGGCGATGATGAATACACCATAATATAACCTCGTGGCACAAACAAATTGTCGTAATAAAATGCCATAAACGGACGTTTAGTCCGCGTGCCCAAATTTGGATGTTTGCGCGATTTCGGCTCCTCATCAAAATTGTGTTTTACATCCCAATTATATTTATTCGAGCCTATTCCTAGTAATGCCCATAATTTTAATCCGTAATACGGACTGCTGGAATAAATTATTGGTAATTGCATATTTCCCGGTTGTGTTTGTGCAGGTCGCGTAACAAACACATGCATGCGGTCAAGTTTATTATCATAATCAGAATCAAAATTAGTTTCCACCCAAAGCTCTTCCTTAATCCATGAACTTGCATCACTAAATTCAGGCACAGGTTGCGATACCCCATCTCGAAAAACCAACAATCCGGAATTTGTAGTTGCCGTTTGCCCTTTTACTATTGAAACATTTTGAAAAACAAAAAATACTGCTATTATCCTGATTAAAATTTTCATGCATTAAAATTTTGTGGCCCATTTTTAAATCGAGGAGTAAAATTAAGGAATATTCTTTTTTAAAATTCAGTATTTGGGGGCTACCCGGCTGGCAACATTTTTCCCTTACCAATCCAATCTCGTGCCGGGTCGGGCTTTTCACTGCAACAAGCTGTAACATTATTATTTTAATCAAACCCGGCTGTTCCATTAGCACATAAGCACATTACCACATTAGCACATTAGCTTGTTTCCGTTACAATCCCTAGCCTGGGGTGTTGTAGTAAACATGATATTTATCGGTATTATTTTTTATTGAATTTATCAATATGCCATTTTGTGGGGTTGTTGATGATATATCTGGAAATATTTTCATATGCCCTATTATCCCGAATGATATGCTCGTGATAATTTCTTTGCCAAACTTCTTCAATTTTTGTATGCTGTCTCATCCATTTTGTAACACCAATTTTGAATCCTCTTACTATTGAACCTATTGTTTTTGATGGTGACCTGAAATTTCCCTGTGGGGGCGAATAACCATTCGCCCCACCACTTTTATTCAATTCCAAATTTTTTGGTGGATGAATTATTAAATGTTTATCATGTTCAAACAAATTATCATTTGAAATATCCTTTACATTATTGGGCGGAAGATTTTCCGCCCCTCCGGGGCGGGAAATCAATTCAATTATGCCATGTACATGATTTGGCATTATAACATGTTCATGCAAAATGGCATGCGGAAAATGGTCGGGAATGGCCAACCAACAATCATTGGCAATTTGGCCGGCATCATTTAATGCCATTTTTTGAATGCCCTCTGATCCTGTCGGTTCAATTTCCTCCCTGATAATTTTGCCAAATAAATGGGCGCGGTTATGACAACAAATCGTAATAAAATACAACCCCTCTTTCGAATAATCATATCCTTTTAATCGAATGGATCTGCGGTCGTGGATGAACGGATTAAATTTGCTCATTGTTTTTTGGGATATCAATAAATTTTTAAATGGTATTGAAATATCATTTGGATTGAAAATGTTTATTCAATCAATAAAAACGAGAATTCGATAACATTGTGAAATTATGATAAACCCCAAACGGTTGTTGCAATTGTTATGTGCATTGTTTGCCGATTATTCGATTACAAGCGGCTTTGGCTTTACAGGGTTTTCCATTTATAATGTGGTGTCAATGTGGGTAAATTCAGGAATTCCCAAAACTTAAAATTTTGTGATGAACTCAAATTGTTGTACT
>DAORKJ010000065.1:0-14930 GCA_035439505.1 Chitinophagales bacterium | reverse complement strand
CGGCAAAGTCGCTTTTGATATCTGCCAATTGTGTATTAAGGTCGACAAAATGGGCTCCGGCTATATGTTCCAGTTCGTAGTTGGCACGGGCATTTTTACCGGTGCTGACGTCGAAAATCATAACATCAGGATGCTGATATATGTTTAATAATTCTTCAGTTGAAATTATTGGTGATAGGCGCATAGGTTACTTTATTTTTTTCAATGAAAACTGCTGCAAATTAACTATTAATTATATAGACACCTTTTGTGGACATCTAATTTTTACGTAAATCTATTCGAAATTTTTTTACTGGTGTCCAACTTAAAAATGAAGCGAATTAAAGTTACTAAAAACAAATAAGCATCAACAATAATATCAATTATTTCACAAACTTTATCCCTGTTGCACAATCATCGGCATGAATGGTGAGCAAGTACATACCATTTGGTAACTCGAGTGGAATTGGGTAGGTATAATTCGAAATACCTGGTGCAAGGTCTAATGAATAGTGTGTAATAACCGTGCGACCCATCATATCTGTCACACTAAAAGTAAAGTCACCCGAAGCCAGTGGATCAAGGGTAAGTTGTAAAAATGATTGTTCCTGGTCGTGATACAACACCGGGACACTTAATAGCGGACATAAATCCGTACGTGGTTGATCTATAGGTGGCACTTTAATAAGTGCAGCGCTGGGATAGTCAAACGCATAAGTTCCATAAAATAATGTTTTGGTCAGAATTAAAATACTGCCGTCATGCAACATCACCGAGCGAATTTCATATTCATCCGATGCTTGTATCTTATCGGGTGTTTCCTGCAGATTTAAGGTGGGAGCACTCTCTTCCTCCGACCATGGTATGATATCAAGATCGGCGTTTGTTTTCCAAATTTTAATGTCGCGTTGCAAATAATTATTTACAAAATCGATACCTGTAAAATAAAATGTTCCATCACTTACTTTATACATGGTTTTTGACCCATCCATAATTTTGCTTTTCTGATACCCTTCCGTACCAAAAAATGCATTTAATTCACCATCCCAATTTAATTGCCAAATACGAATATCATCGTTATATCCGGTGGTATGCACATATAAAACCTGTGATTTGAAGTCATACCAGTAGGAAAGTAATCGGGTTTCACTGGCATTATTTTTTAATGTAATCACACCGTTTTGTCCGAAAGAATTTACCGGCACTCCCCATTTATCTATTACCCTGATTTCAACAAAATATGTTGCTCCATTATCAATGGTATTACCAACCACTAAACTTCCATCGTAGCGTTCTATTAAAATTGAAGGTGCAGTAACCCATGGTGTGAAGTTATTTAATACTACCATGCCTTCATCGCCAAATTGGGTATCCAATTTTCCTTCTTTTGTGTATTTATATACAAATCTTCCCTCAACATATGGATCTGTTATTTTTAATTCACCGGTAATCACTAATTCACCAGTAGACAAAATACACATATTACCATCTATATATTGATTCAGCGTTGGCAATGGTGCAGCACCGTTTATACCATAATCCAAAATACGTTCACCATGTTCATTGAACCGGATTACTGAATCGCGGTAATAATAAGCAACCGGATAGGTCAGCCACATATACCACTCATTATTTTCGGCGGGAATAGCCATCCTAAATACACATCCTTCGCTAAACTGTAATTTCAATGCACCATCTTCACCAAATGATGCCAATGGATTTCCCCGTTCACTAAAAGCCCACACATTCAATTTTTTAGGGTCCAAATCGCTGCCGATTAAGAGGATGTTACCATTATTAAGCACAACCATATCAGAAGCCCATTCAACAAAACGAATACCATTGTCCCCAAAAGTTTCATCCAATGGATATTGTGCACTAAGGGTTTGGACATCCAAAATGTATATCAAAACACCCATGGTGATAAGCCGTGACATACTTCAAATTTATTAAATATGTGGGAATTTATATATGCAGTAAGGAATTTAACATTGGGGTGATATACATGGCCAGGTTATGTTGTTTTAAAACTGTAACAGGGTTTAGACATTATTTTAACAAAGGCTTAGGTAAAAACAATTTGTTTTATGTTTGTGTATTTAAATTTACATAAAAAATATAGTTTGTTAATAGATATCATCAATCCACATTTGCCTGCGCAAACTCACATTTGTGTTTTGAGGGAAATACTTCCTAATACCGGTAATAACATCTTTTTTATAAAGAAAACTGCTGAGGCTATTTAAGGGTATTGCTGTATGAAAGCTAACTACAGGTGACCAATTTGAAGAGACGGTTTCCAAAGGAACAGTAGCCGGCTGTACGCCTCTAATTTGTATTTCAAAATTGTGCAAATGATGTAAATCGCTCATTATAAAATCTATAGCCACATTATTTAGTTTTCGGCTCATTAATTTGTAGGAATTGTCTGCTGTAGCTTTAAATAAAATAGTATCGTATGCCTCTTCTCCTGCCTTTCTAATCAACAATTCATATTCACCATATTTTTTAATTGTTTGCCAAGTTATCTTTATCCCACTATTACCATAAATAGTTTTTGGGAAAGGTGAAATTTCAGTTATATGAGGTGCTGGAAATTCAGCATTTTTATCGGTGGTTCTAACTAAAGCATAAGGAAAATATTTCATGTCATTATCAACATCAGATCCATCCTCATATTTAACTAATCTTTCGTTATCAGGCTTTACAATTATCGGATGCGCCACAATATTGAAAACAATGTTTGCAATAGGTATTTTTAAAGTGCCTTTGTAGCTTTTTACATCGTCTTTCATTTCAACCAATTTTGTATCATGTTGACTAATGCCTTGTTGTGTGCTACTTTCAACCGCAAGCTCAATAAAATCCGGATGATCATCAAATACTGAAAACGAAACTTCAATTTCAAAGTTTGTTGTATTTAAATCAGTAATGCTATCGATAATTATTGTAATATATCGCTTTTCCATAAAATAGTTTTATTGTTTTATAATTGGTTCATGCCAAGTTTACCAAAATAGGTATCAAACCTTTACCTGAATTTAAAGGCATTAATGCCTTTCCTATTATTGTTCCAAAAGATTTATAAGGGTCAAGGGCCTTCATCGCACTACCTGTGGTGGAAGAAGTAGTCAATAAGTCTCCAATTTCAATAGGACAGATATCGGCATCTACTTTACAATACACTTTTCCCATCAAAGCAATAGGTAAGCGATTGTTTAAATCTTTTTGTTTATCTAAAATAATACCTGGTTTGTAGTTACCTGCTCCAGAAATAACACCAACAACTTTTTTATCATAATCTCTATTGCATGGTATCAAAGCTCCATCTTCGCCAAAAATCATTACTGAACCTATCTCAGTTTCAAAATCAGAAACCGTGAAATCTTCTGCAATATCTGCGTTAAGCAAAAGTATATCACCATGCACATGAACATTTCCTTTAAATACTGCTGCAGCCTTATTCGGATTGGCATGTTCAGCATAAAATGCTGCTGAGTTACTTTCAGGATTCATTTGATAGGCGGCAATTGCAGCGGTTTCATTCGATTGTGTTTCTGCATGTAGGGCTTCATAATTAACGCTTTTACAATAAACACCTGTGCCATTTTCGCTGTAACCATAAACGCCAACATTAAATTTTGCATCACTTCTGCCACCTACTCCAACATCAGGAATATTGTCAATAGCACCCGCTATTACTCCTTTGGAATGTGTAACATTATTCACTCCAAGAATTGCAGAATGTGCATCATATGGCATCCATCCATTAGTAAATTTATCACCTTCATAAAAGTCTGCTCTCAGTGGTGATGGATGTTGTTCTCTTCTAAAGAAACTAACGCGTGCTGATAATTCGTCTTGATTAGGCATAAAATAATTATTTTAAATGTTAAATAAAAGGTTTTGTAAGCATGAAATTTCGAAGTATCAATTTTCATGACACAACTTTATTGAAAAGCAACTACCTTGTTTTGTTAATCCAAAAAAATCCTTGAGGATAAGTGTAGCAACTCGATTCATCGTGCAATTTATACCCTAATTTTCAATATAAAGAAATTTTAATGCAAATTCACGGTATACCGTTAATCCTCAAAATGGAGTATGCGCTGGGCAAGGTCATAGCAAATTCACCAAGCCCAAGTTGTATACAAACGAATTATAAAACATTACAATGAAAATTATAGCAAATTGTGTGATACACATCAATTGCATTTCCATATTCAACTTTCGGTAACTATCTTACTATATCCAGATAAATTACAATTAGAGAATAATTTGAATAGGCCGTAATTACAAGTTTGAGGAAAGAATTAATCTTTAGCAATTCATAATCTTAGGAAGCCCATTATTTTTGTTATGCAAGGAGGGTTTCAACCAGTTTAACAAACACAAACCTACATCTTTCAATATCTCAATGAAACTTCTCCCCCTTTGCTAACTTTTCAATAATAACTTTCATACGTTTATCGCGTGTCTCTTGTTTTTTGGCTGTTTGCAATTGAAATCCAATTGAGAATAGGTTGGTTTTATTGAGACTTTTAAAAAACGTTTCTGCCTTTTTGTTTTTACTGAGTGCTTTTAAAAAATCTTCCGGTATGGTCATTTTACTTGGGGAATCGTACGCCTTTTCCCATCTGCCATCTGCTTTGGCACTTTCGATAACTTTTAATCCGGCAGGTCGCATGTTGCCATTTTGGATTAATCTTTCCACGTGACCAATATTCACTTTAGACCAAATACTTTTTGTTGTTCTCGGACAAAATTTTTGTAACCAACATTCCTCATCAAATGCCTGTTTTTGACCATCAATCCAACCGAAACATAATGCTACATCCAATGCTTCAGCATAGGTTATGGTTTTGATACCGGAATCTTTTTTATATATTTTCATCCAAATTCCGGTTGACTTATCATGCTGTTTTTCAAGCCAGGTTTCGAATGATTTGGGGGTTTTGAATGGAATAGTGGGTAAGGTTGGTTTTGTCATTATTAAGGTTGATTATTATTTTATGAGTTTAACAATAACTTTTGGTCTATTTGTGATGGATGTAGTAATAAAACAAACCTTTTATGCATAGCACAATACCAACTAAACTGGATTTGTTGCACGAAACTTGCTTATTGCAAATGTATTAAAATTCGGACACGGTTTGAAAAGTATTTCCACAAACTTTACATTCGTTCAATCAGTGTGTCAATTATAATTCTGAATGCCTCGTCATGATTATATTTTTCATCCGGCCTTAGCAATGCAGCTGTGTCGCCTAAAAAATCAGCATCAACTTTTTTTTCTTCCAGATTCATTAGGAATTCTTTTTTTGTAGGTATTTTCTTTTCTAAAGAAAAAATCATGTATTCTTTGTAACATTTTATCAAAAGGTCCGGATTGAGATTTGAGGCTGTGAATGCTTTCCATAAATCGTATAAATCCCTGCCTTTTCTTCTTTGATACAATGCTCTGAGTTTTGTTCCCAAAAGTTCTTCCAACCGATAGGTAATTAAATTACATTCACCGGTGAACCACGATGATTTTACTTCAAAAAACTTTTTCTCCCAACCCAATACCGTAAAATGTTCTCTGCAATTTGTTTCAATTTTTAAGCGTAAAGAAACTATTGGCGGAAACTCTGAATCAAATCTAAATTTCATTGTTGCCATAGTTTCTCCGGTTTCAACTTTCGCTTTTCCTAAAAAGGATAATGCTTTTCGGATGTGGTCAATCACCTTCCCAATAGAACCAGCTTGAATTTGAACCAAATCTATATCTTCCGAATATCTTGGCTGTGGTTGTAGATATAATTTATGTAAGGCAGTACCTCCTCTGAATGCCAAACTATCCGAAAGAAAATCGTCCTTAAATATTTCAACTAATGCTCTGCAAATCACAAGGTCTTGCTCTACCTGTTCATTTGTCTGCCAAGGTACATTGTTGCTCCATTCTGTTATATATGCTTGTGGTATCATGTGTCAATTTATTTCAATCATTATTGTTGTTCAACAATATCACAGAATTAATTAAAAATCGGTTTCAATTTTTGTATTAATCATCAATTTCCATTTCTCATTTAAATGCTCTTTATAATTGTTGCCCGACGCCTTCAATGGAATCAAATAAAAATTCACTCCCGTTTTTTTGCAGAGTGAAAGTATTTTGTCTGCAATTTCTTTTTTGTTTATAACTTCATCTAACACAAAACCTAATCGTTGAAGGGAGGAAACACTCGCATAATTTATTAATGCCTCATTTATATCATTACGTTTTATTGTTTCAAACAACTCGCTAATTACGGTTGAAGCCCTATTAAGTCCACCAACTTTTTTCTCGTAGGTAATCAGATCAATCGCAGTTAACAATGGATTTGAAACGGTAATATACCCTGTTTCAGTTTTCATTTTTTCTGTAAGTGATTCAGGTGGAAGTTGTCTTCTACTGATGTAGTTTATTTTAAGGCCTTTCTTTTGGGTCGGTCTCATTATTGGATATTCTGTCACAACAAAATATTCCTGTGGTTGTTGATGCGATGCGCCATGTAAAGCTGCTGCATTCAAAAGACCTACATAGTATTTTCTATCTAAGAATTTCATTAGGCCGTCAATAAACATTGTTACCGGTAGAATCCCTTTTGATAAATATTGCGGCGGAATAATGATATAATATCCCTTAAATATGGAAACTACTTTTTCTTTTTCCGATAACCTGTCTAATCCCCGCTTTAGAGCGATTTCTGTATCAGCAAGGAAACGTTGTCTTAACTCGGCCAAATTAAAAGCCAGCTTGCCTTTGGATTGACATTCTTCAATCCAATGCTCTAATCGACTGTAGTTGCTTTTAGAAATCATTGAGATATTTTTTGCGAAAGATACCTCTTTTCGGTGCTTATCGCAACATATTTCTAAGTATTTTTTTTTAAAAATTTTATTGATTAATCCGTTTTTACCCTCATACTGCAAGTAGACAACATTCATAACCACATTAAAATCCAACAACAGACAGGATATTGCTCAATTTTCAACAAAACCGGCAGGTGTAATGCTTGATACTATGTTTTCCTTCGTTTTGTCACCTCCTATCCTCCAAGTATCCACCAATTGGGCCGTCCGGCCATATCAAAATTGATTTTTTTTTACATTTGAGTTTAAATATTATCACAAAATGACTACGAAAACCCACTTTATCCTGGCTACAATTGTGGCCATGACGCTTTCTATGCAGCTACATTCGCAAATTTTATTTGACTATACCGGCGATGAGGATGGCGTGGCCGAGGCGGTTGCCGCGGGTCTGATTTTTGATATTTTAGACGAAGTGAACGGACCTATACACTCTGAAGTATGGTGTTCTTCAGGGCTTGGTTCTACTAACTGGGAACTTTCTGACGGACCTTTTAACACCGGTTTTTCTGCTATGCAGATTGTTTTGATACCAGAGTCTTGCCGTTCTATGACCGTAACCAGCTTTCAATTTACCATCCGCAGAGATGCAGCAGGTCCACAGCTGAATCGAATGGCTTATAGTATAGATGGTGGTGGTACATGGGTAGATGCAGGTTCGGATTTCGCCACAAATGCGAATCCTTGTGAGGTAGGTGAAGTGTATAATTGGGATGTGCCTGATTTTACAACTACAAGTACACTGATCTTCAGGATTTATGGATGGAACGCCGACAATTCTGCTGGTCAACAACACCTTTTAGACGGATTTATATCTGGAACTACATCGTTTGTTGGACCTTTCACCTATTATGCTGATGTGGATGCAGATGGTTATGGAAATGCCGGTTCAACTACTACAGCTTGTAGCGCACCGGTAGGTTATGTGGCGAATAGTTTGGATTGTGATGATGCAAATAGCGGCATCAAACCCGGTGCAACAGAAATATGCAACAGCATTGATGATGACTGCAATGGCACAGCAGATGATGGCCTCACATTCACTAATTATTATGCAGATAATGATGGTGACACCTATGGTGATCCTGCAACTTCTATTTCAACTTGCGATGGCGCTCCTGTTGGTTATATAACGGATAACACTGATTGTGATGACGATGTCGCAGTAATAAATCCGACAACCGTTTGGTATGCAGATGCCGATGCAGATGGATATTATACCGGTCCAGGCATTACACAATGTGTTTATCCCGGCCCCGGATATTACTTTGATGGTTTTGCCGGTGGTGGCGATTGCAATGATGCAGATCCTGCCATCAATCCCGGAGCAACCGAAATTTGTGGTAATGCTATCGACGAAAATTGTGATGGATATATTGAAGCATTAGCAGTTTATGCGAATATCTTCTCCGAAAATCCGGTTTGTAAACCCAATTCGGTAACTTTAGGTGCAAGTCCGAGTGGTGTTGGCAACACGTACCAATGGTATCGCAATGGAACAATTATCCCGGGAGCCACCAGCGAAAACTTAAATGTCACAGCACTTCGCGGCCACTATCAGGTAATGGTAAGTAACGGATCTTGCACAGAAATTTCTGATAGTGTTTTTGTTAGAATTTATAACCCAAATGATCCGGTAATTAATTATGCCACTACCGATTTATGTGTTACAAATCCGATTAAGCTAAAAGCTACTTTTGGATTTGCGCCCGACCATTCTTATCAATGGTATAAAAATGATATCCTTATTCCCGGAGCAACCAGTGCAAAATATAATGCCACAGAAGCAGGTGTATATACAGTAAATGTGTATGCAGATTTCCTCGGTTGTAATTTTTGGTCAGCCGGAGTTGAACTCTCCGAAGCTTGCAGGTTGGATGCAGACTATACTAACCTAAAGGCTTCAATTTATCCAAATCCGAACAATGGAACATTTGTTATGTCGTTGAACTCCGCATTATCTATACAGGAGGCAACAGTGCAAATCACTAATCTACTCGGTGAAGTGGTGTATTCAACTGTTATTTCAGCATCAACAACTCAATTAGCATTATCTATTCCAAGTCCTGCTGCCGGCATTTACACGGCAACAATTATCAGCGGAGATACGCACACGCAATTGCAATTTGTTGTGCAATAATTAATTTATCGAATTATAAAATGCCCGCTATTTGCGGGCATTTTTTTTGTAAATTATACAAAGTCATAATGCATATTTTACTCCAAACTTATTCATAATAATGATTATAAGGAATCCTAAAATTTTGTTTTTTCACCAATGCAATTATTCTATCACAAAAGTCCATATAAGCTAATATTTCCGGTAATTGGGTTTCCTCGTAATAAACCTGAGCACAATGATGTCTTAAATATTTATACCGATTTTTATCCGCAATTTCAATGATGTAGCTATCACAGTCCAAAACTTGAAAGCTCTCTGAAATATGCAATTCGCTTTGTGTTTTAAGCAGCCAGATACTGTCAAGGTGCAAATTTTGGTAATCTTTAAAATTTAACATTATACTCCTTGAAAACGAACTGTCAATAATGGGGTCCGTGTAAGAATTCCATTTTCGATTTCTATTTGCGTAATCGTAGTTGTATGGTTTGGGAAAAATTCGATAATAGGTTAAATTACATAATGTATCTTGGAATCTTAATGTATAAAGCGCTTGGGAACCTGCCTGCGAGAAGTCATACCAAAGCCTGATTTCAAGATTGTCAGCACCTAAAGTCAAATCTTTTAATCCAATTTGTTGTTCAAGTTTTAGCCGATATTTTAAATCAAGTAAATCCCATTTAGCTCGCCTATTATTTGTTGTATCAGTTACAAATGCAAGGTAAGGGTCTGTAATGATAGTAATTTCCGGTTTATCGGATGTTGTCTTACAAGAAAGACAGCAAAAAAATAATATTGTTAGCGTTATAAGTAGTTTCATTGTGCAAAGCCAAAAGCAAGTGGTAAAATAGTAATAGATTTAATTGTGCACATTTGATGTCACATCATTCCGCGAAAAAGCCAACTAATTCAAGGCACCTAGCAAACCTTCTAGAGTTTTTTAATCCACTATTATTTCACAAAATAACATTTTTTTGTAAAAAATAAATATCAATTAAAAGCTTGAATAACTAGTTACTAACTCCTCCAAACGCTAAAACGTATATCGTGCGTATTTTTAATTTCCTTCAAATAATAATATTCCTTAACTTCCAACGAATGACTATTTATTTGTTGATTAAAATGTGTAACCAACGCTGAGCCCAGGCCAAACTACAAAACGGTTATTATATAATTCCAATTTATTAAACGGCAAGTCTAATAAATAGGAATAAATGTTCTGATTATTTTCCCATTTTTCTGAAATAAAATTTGCTTCGATTTTAAGAAATAAATTATCCTCAAATTTATACTGATAGTTAATCTTTGGGAATAACCAATAATCAGTGGACCAAGTGAGATCCTCTGGATGCAAAAAACCATGTTGCCAATAAAAACCCCACATATAATTCAACCCTACACCAAAGCTCGAATTCCCAAAACTATGACCCATTGTAAATCGTAAAGGGAAATATAAATAAAGTGGATCAACAAAATTCGGAGCAACGCCGCCTGATAATGAAAAACTCCAATTAGATTCCTTGATTAGAACCTTCCTTTCATAATTTACCGAATACCGCATACCAATACCTAATGCTTCTATATAAATTGCATTAGGTTTATTAACGGCGGTATCTTGAGCTTTACCCACTTGTAAAAGATAAGAAATAAATAGTGTCATAATTAACGATTTCATATTACTTATAGAATTTATTTGTTGAAACTATTACTCCAGATTGAGTTTTTAATATGGCGATATAAACACCAGAAGATTCCGATGGGATTTCAATTTCAGTGCTTTCATTAATTTCTATTAAATCTATCATTTGACCCAAAATATTGTAAATGAGCAAAAAATAATTTTCATTCTGGCAAGAATTATCATCCAAGAAAATATTCAATTTTGAATAGGTATATGTTATTGAGGGTGTGCAATTTATTATTGAATTTGAACTATATAGGGATGCTGTATCCACCGCATCATTGTCTACTTTCCACCAGCATCCTTCTGGTGGTGCAGGGGTCGTAAAATTGCGCCAATCTGATACAATTGAGGTGCCGCAATCATTCGTGACCTTTACTTTTACAGAATAAGAATGGGATGGTAAATAGTCTCCATAAAATTTACTATAATAAAATCCACCGGTTTCATAGTTGGTGCCTTCTGTCCAAGGTGCACTGCCAGTTTTGGACCACAATACATTTTGGGACATGTTATCTTTTTTATAAGTGGCAGTATATTCACAAAGGGCATTAATTTGTTCAGCAGTTACAACTTTTGTTGGTTTTGAGGGAACTCCGGATGAAAGGAAAATTTGAGTTGATGATGTTTCAGTATAACCGCTTGGGAATGTCGCAGTAAGGATTGCCGAATAATATTGATTAACTGCAACACCAGTTTTAGGGGTAATCCAACGTTCACTAGGTATGTTAATATCTGTTGTACCGAAATCAAAACCTGTAGATGTCCAAGTGTATGTAACACCGGGTAAATAGTTTGTTTTAATAATATCACCAGTACCGAGACAAATATCAGTAGGTGACCTGTTAATTCCGCAAGCAGTAAAACCGCTTTTTACATATGCTCTCACATAATCAATGTTCATTGTTACAGGTAAATCGGTTACTGAGTAATTTACTGAGTCTCCAACTGAATTATTGCCTGTTCCAATACGTAACGTTAATTGCCCATAAGGTTTATGATAACTAGAGCCTTCTGGAGGAGTGTTATTTAAGTCGATTGTTCTGGCTAACACATTGTTTAAATACCATTTAATTGTTGAACCATCCCACTCAATACCATAAATCAGCCATTCTACACTTAAATCTAAATCGTGAAAGCCAAATATTGCAGGGTCATCTAAATTTTTGACTTTAATTATTTTTGAATCTTTCCTTCTTGTTTCGGTGCCTTCAAGCGTACAACCGGGAACATAATCACCTTCTTGCCAATGATAAGTTGTAGTAAATCTATCTTCTGATTCGCCGTCAGTTTCCCATAAGTCAATTTCAGAATATTCGGGTGCATCACAATTGTAAACCCAAGCAGCTGAACCCAGGCCGGTTTTAAAAGGTAAATTTTTAACTCTAATCTCAATATAACAAGGGTCATTAAAATAATAATCGATAAATGAGGCATCATTAATACTGAAGGTTTTAATTTCACTGCAAGAACCAGTGCATCCATCAAAGTCATTACTATTTATTGTAAGTTTTGCTAGGCCCCCTGCTACAGTGACATTTGCTGGATTCATGGTTAGATCTCTTTCACAAGATACAGTTCCATCATCGTTAGTTGTACTTTTATTCCAGAATGTTGGAGAAAGAGATGTTCCCGGAAATTCATCGCTCCAAATTAAATTATACCCCGCCTTACCAACTGGATTTGGTGATGTTAAATTGTGAACTTGAATGGTGGTTGTTTGTGCAACTGTTTGCTTCGTAAAAAGTAACTTTAAACAAATAAGTGTGAATATTAAAATTGTTTTTTTACTAAGGTTAATAATATTGAGTTTCATTTTGGAAATTTTTAGAAAAAATTAGAAAAAATGGAGTTTGAGTCTTTGTAGAAAAAAAACTTGATATTGCCGTCGTCTGCATTTTTTTAAAATGGCAACAATCAGCTGCACGTGACTTTCATTGATTTTAATATGGTTGGAATTCTGCTTAAACATTGTTAAAAACGTAATTAGTCCTCAAACATTATTAGAAGTATCATTCAAAGCGAAATAATAAATTCATGCACCATCAATTTCTAAATTTAAGCCAAATTTCTTAACATTTGAAATTATAAGCTTCAAATTCACGGAAAACCGTTATCCCAAATTATGTCACATTTAAAAAAAGAATATATAACAAATGTAGGATCTCTAGGCAACAAAATTAACTTATAAAGCCTTTTACCATGTCACAATTAAAGGATATTTTAACATAGTATGAATGTTAATTTAAAGTTATATTTACCTTATCCATATCTCTTTCGGAGCAGTGAGAACCACTTCATCGAATACCCTTCCTCACCTTCAACCAATAAAATTCCTTATCCTCGAGCAAATATTTAGACTGATCTGCGTTGGAATTGTTACTGTTTTTAATTGCTTTAACCAAGGGTTCCAGTTCAGTTTTATAGGATTCAAGTGTTAGCCCTTCACATATTGTATTATCAAAACGTAAGTATTCTAATGCTAATTCCTGGCTTCTTTTATTGGTGCCGGCGAGGGCTGTTTTGAGTGCGGAGAAGCGTGTCCAGGTGGTTTTGTATTTTTCCCACCATTGTGAAACGCTGTCGGCGAGCATTAATCTTTTGGTTATAAGTTCTGCTCTTGTTGGTGGTTCAATTGTATCAACTACTTTAGAATAATTTTGTAAACCAAGCGTATCCTTTCCAACGTTTATATAATTTATTTTACTAAAATCGAATGCCGGTTGACTATAACCAAAATCCTGAAATGTTAACTCCTCCAGTACCCATGCAGCGCGAACGGCAATCCAGTCGATGTCATAACTAATACTCCAACCATGACCATAAAATTTTTCAGTGCCCGGATAAATTAAGTCTGCTGTATTTTCAAGTTTTACATACGATGTATCCTTAAGCATTTCAATTAATACCGGAATAGCTTCTTTCTGATAATTAACGATGCTGTTCTTTGCGGTAATTACTACAGTAAGGTCTGCTTGTTGGAATTGAGTAAATAGGCTATCCAATTTTGTTTGGGAAAAACAGGCGTTGATGGTTAGGAGGAATAGGATTGGGAGGTAGTGTTTCATAAAGGAGTTGTTAAGTGATTCGGGCAGTAAAAGCAGTATAATCCTTTAACTTTTTTGTAAGTGCTGTTTTCATAATTGGGTTCATTATGAGGTTTTAAAAACCTTATTCGTCTTTTTTCTTTTTTTTGTTTCTTTTTTCCTGATCTTTTTCGATGTTATCCATTATATTCATTGACACCACTACTAGTTGGTCTGTTTCGCAATTCCAAATGTTCAAATACTTTTCGGAAACTACATTATACGATTTCCACTTTGTAAACTCCTCATACAGCATCACTGTGCAAATGTCTGTAGCAGTAATAAAGTCGCCGGTTTCAGGTGAATGATTATGCATTGCCCCAACAACATTTTCTTCGGCATCTGAATTTCCATATTTAATTGGGAGTATGTTTTGGTGAAGTTGCTTTTGTGCAACAAGTTTGTTGTCTTTATCAAATGTCAATAAGTAGTCGTTACCAAAAATAACGATATCCGTTTCTTGAGTTCCCGTTATTATGTAAACTTTTTTGTCGTCGCCATTAATTAGTGGAATTATATTTGGTTGAGTGTTTTCATAAAACTTAAAAAAACCGTCAGTGTTTGTGTTTAACGCTTCTAATGTGACTTTTCTAATTTGAAATAAATCGCTTTCAGTTTGAGAAAAATTTCTTTCAGTCAAGCTAATTTTAGCCTTCCTTCCGTTATAAGTGCTGTCAAAAGCAATTGTACCTATTACTTTTGGCGTTTCAACATTTGAAAAGAAAATACATTTTGCACTATCATTTTCGATGTAAGAAAAATAACCGCCTATATTATCTAAATCTTTATATTTTTCTAAAAACAAATCTGTCCCAACCCAAGATGCCATTTCCAACTTGTAAAGCAATTTTCCTTCTGCAACAATTGGCTGTGCTTCCTCTGTCGGATTTTTTTGTCCGAATCCGGAAAAGCTTAATACGAGTAAAACGAGTGTTAATGTATTTTTCATGTTTGTTGTGTTTATAGTTTAGGGTTCATCCAAGCGTTTAAGAAAACGAAAACCGTTGATTAATGCAACCAAAACTACGGAATAATGTCAAAAAAATAAACTGCTGTGTGTAAACCACTGTAATAAGACTTTGCAATCCCGCAAAACCCTTACAGAGGCTGTTTAAGTGATTAATTCGGTGAAGGTGAATGACCATAAAATTTTCTGTCTATAAGTTTAGGA
>DAORKJ010000064.1:19187-22004 GCA_035439505.1 Chitinophagales bacterium | reverse complement strand
TATACATAAAAAAATCCCGCACAGCCCGGCGGGATTTTACTGGTATGTTGAAGGGATTTATTGTTTTACAAATTGATGTTGACGGATATTATTGTCTTCAACAATTGTCAGAAAATACATGCCGTTTGCCAAATCGCTTACAGATAATTGCAATAGATTATCGGTGGCTAATGTGGTGCCAGATTCCTGTATAAGTTGTCCGGACGCATTGCTGATGCTGTAGCGAATGGAATTACCGGCTGAACCATTTACCATAACCATTAGCTGATTAGTGGCCGGAACCGGATAAATCAGTTCTTGGTCAGCCAAATCGGGGGTTTTAGGCGTGTTTTTAGCTGCTAACCATTGTCCCACATGGGTTTGACCGTTGTTGAATGTGGTGGTAATACGGTAAAACTGCGTATTTGATGCTGATTCAGGGTCAGTCCAGCTATAATACGGTGCCGCGCTCATAGATAGACCATTTATACTTGCTACAGTGGTGATATCCGTTTGATTTTGAGATTTTTCTATGGTGAATGAAGCATTTTCAAACAGCGGATCATTCATCCAATACACACGGTTATCCTCGCCAACACGTTCCAGTGAACCATCTGCTTCCAATGGATTAATTACGTTAAAGTAGTAAGTCAGCAATTTACCTTTAAACTTCACTTTAAATGTCCAAATCCCTGTGTTTCCGGCAGGTAAAGTGAATGACCAATACCAGTAACTTGCCATATACGATAATGGGAAACTATAGGTCCATTGGTTCCATAAGGTGCCATCAGGTTTATAAATCTGGTAAAATGCATGTTGTCCGGCAAGGGTTTCGGTAAAGTAGCTGAAAAAGTAAACCAGACTTCCCGGATAATACGTATCACAAATGTTGGTGATATCAAGGTTTGGACAAGCCATAAATGTTGGCGGAGCACAATGTGTATAAATGGCATTTATTTTCGAATAATAATACGGTTTTGGGTCTTTCCACCAGTTAACGCCACCCATACCATTACAAGGTCCTGCGTTTGGATCCACCAGATTACCGGCAGCATCATATACTTCAAAATGTAAGTGCGGACCGGTAGACTGGCCTGAGCTGGCAACTACACCGAGATATTCACCACGATTTACCCATGCGCCAATCGGTTTTGCCGTTAGTGAGCCATTTTTCATGTGGCCATACCAGGTAACAGAACCATCGGGATGTTCGAGATAAACGGCGTTCCAATCGCCACCGCCGAAACCACAATTCATATCAAAGTTGCCATCTTGCTTAAATGTAATCCAACCACCGGCTGCAGCAACTACTTGAGCATAATTTCCTGCCACTAAATTCCAGCTAAACGGCCACAAGGCAATATCCTGACCCTGGTGATTATAACCGGGAATATCGTAAGTTCTATTGCCGCAATTGTAATCTAAAACCGCTCCGGCAGCCGCATTTTCATCTACAAAGTTGCTGTTCCAATAAAATGCATTCCAATTGTAAACAAAGTCGCCAACCGACAATTTTAGCGGATAACGCAGATCATCTCCGGGAACCAAACCCATTTTAGCCTGAGGAATGATGCCCTGAGCCTTGAGTTTTAGCGAATTGGCGTGGATGTTTTGCCAGATAACATCACGTTGTTCAACTGTAAGCTCGTCGTGAATGTCGGCAGAATTAAACCCGTCATAGCCGTCAGGAGGGAGCTCCTCTCCCATTTTCGGGTCTTCGGTTTCGAGTGTTGGGACTTCGCTGTCGTCCCGTTCAAATGCCAGTTGAGCATGTGTGTTGAAAACCATCAACAGCAGCATCAGCATTGGTAAATGTAATTTCTTCATAATTTTCATTGGTTTGTGGAAATGCGTGAACATTCCCTGTGAACTGATAAGGCAAATGTGAGGTGGAATTACATCCCCCCAAAACCAAAAATTGGCAGACTATGGCAAATTCGATGGGCTACCAACAGGTATATTGGTAGTCAGATATGAATAATTTGTCCATAAAATTTTAAACTATTGCTTCAAAATGGGTAATTGAATAATTTATAAGTAACTGTAATACAATAATTTAAAATACATTATCTCTACTATTATTTGGTTGCATAAGGTTTTACCATTTTTACCTTAAAACGTTGGATTCCGACAACTAATTTGAAACCTGAATCGTCATACTTACATGCCAACTACAGTTCAAAAACCGGATATTACTTTCCAATTAGTGCATTCGTTAAGTCGCAACGAAAAGCGGTACTTCAAGCTCTTTAGCGGTCTGGTAAAAGGTCAAAAGAACTATTTGGAGATATTTGAGATAATGGAAAAACAGCAGGTTTACGATGAGGAGGCCTTAAAAAAGAAGCTTGAGAAAAAGTCGTACGCCAAGCAATTGACTTATGAGAAACACTACCTCCGTAAAATGATATTAAAAGCACTCAGGAGTTATCATTCATCGGACGAAAGCCGTTTGGGCAATGTCATCAGCGACCTGGAAACTTTAACAGAAAAGGGTTTGCCGGAATTATTTCTACCCCTGGTAAACAAACACAAAACCCGGACATTACAGCAAGATACTTTGGCGGAATACATCTTGTTGAGCCGTTATGAATTGCGGTTTGCCGGTAATATGCAAATGACCGATTGGTTCATAAGTCATATGGGTAAAGGGTTTAAGGACGATATGGTGCATATCGATAACTACAAACACGCCTTGTTTATTTTAGCCAAATACAATGAATTGAACCTGGTGGAAGCCAAGTATAGGTTTACCGACAAAAAACAGTTTTATAAACGGATTCAGCAGATTACTGATGACCCGATTTTTGATGGTTTATTTGAAAAATTGCCATTAAAAGC
>DAORKJ010000064.1:0-19087 GCA_035439505.1 Chitinophagales bacterium | reverse complement strand
ATGCTGAACAACTTGTGTTTATCCGGTAATTTCAAAGGGTGTTTGTCGTTTTATGCAGAGCATCAATCAATACTTTCAACACTTTCAGAAATAGGGGGCGTTAACCTGCAAATTGCTACCCATTATTACAAAGCGGTATCTTATTTCGGCTTAGGTGAATACAATAAAGTGCTGGATGAATTGTTACCTGTCTTTGAATTAGAGAAATTAACCCCATTTGCCTATCAGGTGTATCCTTCGAGGGTCATATATATGCTTGCGCATGTGGAGTTGGGCAATACCACTTATTGTTTACATTATTTGCGCTCTTTTAAACGATATTTCGAAAAAATTCAGACAGAAACTGGAACGATTGATTTGATTGTTAAAATTATACGGGAATACATCACCAATGCCCATTTGAAGCATGTTTTGGCAAAAAAATATCCTGTTTGGAAGGCGAATTTATCGCGTATCAAACAGGATAATTTTGAGAAAGAGTTTATTATTAGTTGTCAGCTCGAAAACTGGCTTGACAACAAGTTTTATAAAGTTTCATCCAGCCACTTATAGAATTCACGCTGCCATGCTAACGCATTATGGCATTTGAGCACCCAGTGGTTTTCTTCCGGCAGGTATACAAAACGCGAAGGTATTTTTCGCAACTGTGCAGCCTGAAATGCTTGAAAAGCCTGATCTTCAGTTGTTCTGAAATCTTTACCTCCCTGATAAATTAAAATTGGTGTATTCCAGTCCTTCACATAATTCATAGGATTAAATTCATTATAAGATTTATCCTGTTCGCCACTTTGCCAGTATGGACCGCCCATATCCCAATCGGCAAACCACATTTCATCTGTTGTGCCATAAAATGCTTTCAGGTTAAACAAACCGTCATGTGCAATAAAGCTTTTGAATCTGTTGTTATGGGTTCCTGCCATCATATATACACTGTAACCGCCGTAACTAGCACCTACAGCTGCACAGCGGTTGCCATCAACATATGGTAAAGTTTTAGCATAATCAATAGCACTATAATAATCCTGAATAGCTTGTCCGCCCCAGTCACCACTAATTTGTTCATTCCAAGCAGTTCCATGGCCCGGCATACCTCTGCGGTTTGGAGCTACAACTATATAACCCTGAGAAGCCATCAGCTGGAAATTCCATCTGAAAGAATAAAACTGGGTTAATGCACTTTGAGGCCCTCCCTGGCAATATAATAAGGTAGGATATTTCTTTTTAGGGTCGAAGTCCGGCGGGTAAATAAACCAAACCAGCATATCTTTTCCATCGGTAGTTTTCACCATTTTACGTTCGGTTTTACACATGCCGATTTGTTCGTATTTAGTTGCGTTGGTATTTGTTATCGCTGTCACGTTGCCTTTGGATAAATCAACTTTGAAAATTTCAGCTGCGTGATTCATGTCTGTTCTTGTTACCACCATAGTTCCATTCACTTCGCCAACCATGCCGGTAATATCGAAATCGCCTTCAGTAATTTGTCTGATTGGGTTTTTCTTTCTTCCACCATTATCTACAACGGTAAGACTGTTTTCAACGTCCAATTCAAACAATTGCAATGTTCCGTTAATTGCGCTAATAAAATAAATGTATTTACCATCGTTGCTCCATCTAATTGCTTCAACAGTTTCGTCAAACGATGCCGTAAGGTCAATTTTGGCATTTGTTTTTTTATCCTGCACAAAAATCCGGTTTTTGTCCGCTTCATAACCATCGCGTTCCATACTTAACCATGCGATGCGGTTACCATCAGGTGAAACATTCGGATTGGTATCATAACCCTTCATTCCTTCTGTGAGATTGGTTGTTTTACCTGTCTCCACATTATAAATAAATATATCGGTGTTTGTGCTAACAGTATATTCTGTTCCGGTTTTGGCTTTGGTAACATAAATAACACGTTTGCCATCAGGATGCCAAATCATGTCTTCAGTTCCACCAAAAGGCATTTGCGGACAATCAAATAATTGACCTTCCATGATGTCTTTTTCACCAATTATTTTGGTCCTGTCGAAAGAGGCAATAAAAAGATGACTATACGCACCATCTTCCCATGTATCCCAGTGGCGATAATTTAAACTATTGTATACGCGCACATTACTGTTGGGAATATCATTATAAATAGTATTTGCCGTTACATTTTGTAATTGAACATCTTTGGAAAATAAGATATTTTTTCCGTCAGGTGAAAAACGGATATTGCTGATTCCACCTTCATATTCAGTTCGTTGAACAGGGTTAGAACCATCCCATTCTGCTTCCCAAAGCTGACCTTTATAGAGATAACCCATTTTACCATTTGGGAGTGTCATCACACCACCTTCGCTGCCTTTGGTTGAAGTGATTTTTTTAACCTCATTTCCGGAAATAGCCACACTATATAAATCACGTTCGCTAGAGCCGGTAGCGATGTCGTAATTGGTAACCCCATAAATAACCTGTTTGCCATCAGGTGAAATGGTTTCAGCCCCTACCCTACTTAGGCTCCAAAGTTTTTCAGGAGTAAGCACATTTTGGCTAAAAGCAGTCAGGTTTCCGGCAGCCAACAATACAACTAAATAACGTTTTATCATGAAACTAAATTTTTGCGAAGATAGAACACCTGTCCGAATATTAGGTGTTGGACGATGTTACATAATGTTAAAGTGAAAGGCTGAGTAATGGTTGATAATGCAACAGTAATTGTAAGATGAGGGTAAATACACCAAGGCAGGCATATAACCATTTCCTTACGAATATTTTGAGCTTTCGTCGGTTGAAATGAATACCAACTGATTCGAATAAATAGGCGTAAAACGTCATGTGTTCATCTTCAGACAAATCGTGTTTTATATTCATCAAACAGCGATTAAAAACCAAAAATTGTAATAACACGATGCAGTAAGCTGTAATCATTAAATACCAATCGAAAATAAACGGACCAATCCATGCTAAAAGTGTAATTACAAAATGCAGGACAAACCAAATATAGGAAGGTGTTGTTCTTTGGGAAGTGCTATTTTCCATTTGGTGAAGATATTAACTTGCCTGAATTTTACAAAAACGAACAAAAAAAAACTTTAATTTCAACCCAATTAAAAAGATTACAATGGATTATGTGCAACATTTAAAACAGGATGAACGATTAGCAAGTTTAATCAAGCAACATGGCAGTTTTTCAATAAAGCAACGCAAACAGGTGTACTTCCATTTGTGCAGTTCAATAATGAGTCAGCAATTATCAACTAAAGTTGCAGCTGTTTTCCATCAGCGATTTTTGAATTTATATGATGGGAAAATTCCAAGTGCTGAAGCCATTGTAAACACTCCATTTGAAACCTTAAGAAGCATAGGATTGTCGAATGCAAAGGTGCAGTATATTCAAAATGTAGCGCAGTTTGAAATACAATTTGGTATGCAGGCGGCAGTTTTAAAAAAGATGGGCGATGAAGAAGTTATTCAATATTTGACACAAATCAAAGGTGTGGGCAGATGGACAGTAGAAATGTTGTTGATGTTTACCTTAGGTAGAGAAAATATTTTTCCTGTAGATGATTTAGGCATACAACAAGCAATGATTAATTTATATCAGATAAAATATAAAGATAAAAAGTCGTTGCTGAATAAAATGCAAAAAATTGCAGCATCATGGGCACCTTATAGGACATATGCTTGCATGCATTTGTGGCATTATAAAGATAATTAAAACTGCCGGTGCAAATCCGGCAACTTATTCAAAACCCATGAAAATCACGATTATTTTTATTCCGGATTTTGTTGCTAAACTAATAAGCTAATAATTGTTTTAAATTGGTATCAGTTTATCTGATGACAGATAAATATGCTAAATCAAATGAGCATCAAAAAAAAAGCCGCAATAAAAATTATTGCAGCTATAAAATAGTTTGATAAAATTTATAAAGTTGCTTTGTCTGATTTTTCAGTGCTTGAACATTTTGAAGGCGGACAATCTGCTGTTGCTGGGCAATTTGCAGAAGCTTCCTGTGTAGTATTTGTTTTGCTGTAAGGACATGTTGATGCTTTTTCAGCGCTACATTCAGACGGAGCACAGTGTTCAGGTGTAGTTGCTGTTGTTGAAACCTGTTCAACAGGAACCGTGTTTACATTTGAATTATTGTTATTACTGAACGACATGGCAAATAAACCTACCATAGCACCGGTAAGTACTACAAAAGATCCAATCAGAATTTTCTTTTTCATGTTTATTTATTTTGATTAAAGATACAGTTTTTATCAATAACGTAAGGTGTATGGAATAAATTTTATTAACCATTTAGTATGTTTAAAACGGAAGTAATTAGTAAATTCAGCACGATTTATGGAGATTTGTAGCATAAACTATCAAAAATGAAAAAGACGATTTTGACTATTGCTATCGGGTTTTCAGCCTTTTCGCTGTTTGCGCAGCAGGCTGCTAACGCTGAAACCGGCAGCAACACTAATTTAACAGCTCAGGACGCAGCTTTATTACCCAAAGAAAAGTCCGATGATTTTGAATGGGTTGTGGAGCAATTTGCTGACTTAGGTATTTTAAGATATCAGATACCGGGATGGGACAAGCTGACGGTTAACCAAAAACTGTTTGTTTACTATCTCACTGAAGCAGGATATGCGGGTAGAGACATGATTTGGGACCAAAACTATCGCCATAACCTGGAAATCAGACATGCATTAGACCAAATTGTGAGAGATTACAAAGGCAATCGCGAAAATGGCGATTGGGATAAATTTATCACCTATACGAAACGTGTTTGGTTTAGTAATGGAATTCATCATCATTATTCTACGGATAAAATAATGCCTGAATTTTCAAAAACATATTTTGAAAGTTTACTTTCGGCTACTAATACTAAATTATCGGCTGATGTAATTAAAATCATGTTTGATCCGCAAATAGACAACAAAAAAGTGAACCTCGATGCGAATGCTGATTTATTACTTAGCTCTGCTACCAATTTTTATGGTGTTGATGTGTCGCAAAAAGATGCAGAGGCGTATTATGCAACTAAAATTGATCCGAATGACACCAAAGCTATTTCCCATGGTTTGAATAGTCAGTTGGTTAAAACACCAAATGGTATAGAAGAGCGCGTTTACAAAGTAAATGGCATGTATCACGAATCAATTATAGAGGTAGTTGGTTGGTTAAAAAAAGCTATGACAGTTTGTGAAAATGACCAACAAGCTTATGCGTTAAAATTATTAATCCAATATTATGAAACAGGCGATTTAAAAATTTGGGACGATTATAATATTGCTTGGGTGCAAACCACCAATGGAGACATTGATTACATTAATTCATTTATTGAGGTTTATAACGACCCATTAGGATACAGAGGTTCGTTCGAATCGATAGTTGAAATAAAAGATTTTGAAGCTTCTGAACGCATGAGTAAATTAGCAGACCATGCACAATGGTTTGAAGATAATTCACCGTTAATGCCTGAGCATAAAAAACCAACAGTTGTTGGTGTTTCTTATAAAGTAGTAAATGTGGCCGGTGAAGCCGGTGATGCATCTCCTGCAACACCTATTGGTGTTAACTTACCAAATGCGAACTGGATAAGAGCTGATTATGGTTCTAAGAGTGTGAGTTTGGGCAATATCGTATATGCCTACGAGCAGGCAGGTAGTTCAGGTATTTTAGACGAATTTTGTTACACTGCCGAAGAAAAAGAAAGAGCTAAAAAATACGGTTCTTTAGCCGGAAAAATGCATACTGCTATGCACGAAGTTATTGGCCATGCAAGTGGTGTTATTAATCCTGGAGTAGGCACACCAAAAGAAACTTTAAAAAATTACGCCAACACATTAGAAGAAGCAAGAGCTGACCTTGTTGGTTTATATTATATCATGGACCCAAAATTAGTTGAATGGGGTTTAATGCCATCACTTGAAGTGGGTAAAGCACAATATGATGGTTATATCCGCAACGGTCTAATGACACAATTGCGCAGAATTGAGCCGGGTAAAACCGTTGAAGAATCGCATATGCGTAATCGTCAGTTAATTGCTGCATGGGCTTTTGAAAAAGGTAAACAAAGCAATGTAATTGAGCGCAAATATGAAAATGGTAAAACCTATTTTGTAGTAAACGATTATGAAGCTTTGCGCAAAATTTTTGGAGAATTATTACGTGAGGTTCAACGTATTAAAAGCGAAGGTGATTTTAAAGCAGGACAGGCTTTAGTTGAAAATTACGGTGTGCAAGTTGATGAACAAATACACAAAGAAGTATTAACCAGAACTTCAACCATGAATATTCCACCTTACTTCGGTTTTGTAAATCCTATTCTTACTCCGGTAAAAGATATTGAAGGTAATGTTATTGATGTAAAAGTAACTTATGCCGATAGCTTTACACAACAAATGTTGTATTACGGTGAAAAATATAGTTTTTTAAAACCAGGAAAATAAATAACTCATTTATCCAAAAAAGCCATCGTAACTGATGGCTTTTTTGTTTAGGTGAAGTGCTTAATAACATTGTAATAATTGTTGCAATGGAATTGGGTTCAATTCTGTCTTCAAAATTATATCCCGATAAAATTGAGAGCCTCTTTTAGATGCACTGGTGATGGACCATAGATATTAATTTAGTAGATTGGTGATATATGTCATACTTCCCAACGATGACCTGTGATAGTTTTGTGGTATAAAACAACTAGTATATGATATTTAAACGCAACGCTTCTGATTTTATGACTGCCAACGTGATTGTTGCAGGTGAAAACAATTCATTTGAGCAGGTAATGACCTTTTTTACTGTGCACAAAATTCAGCACTTACCTGTGGCTGAAAACAATAAGCTGATAGGTATAGTGAGTATGAAAGATATGTTGAGTTTTATTGCACGTCAACTCAACGACAACCCTATGATTAGCAAGGAGATGTTAAATAACAATTTTAACATTAAAGAGGTTATGACGGCTGAGCCTGTAACAGTTGAGCCTGAATCGACTCAAAAAGAGATTTTGGAAATTTTAGCAGCTGGCAAATTTCAGGCAGTTCCTGTGGTGAAAGGCGGAATTATAAAGGGAATTATTACGAATAAGGATATCACCAGAATTTACCACTACGATGCCACCCATCTAATTTAAAAAGCGGTAAAATATTTGTCATTTTATTCCTTTTTTTTGGAAAAAAAGTTTCAAAAAAATTGGGAAAATTCAAAAAGGCCTATATATTTGTACTGTTTTTAAGGGATAAACAAGCAGCAAGCGACCCGAAAGGGTCAATTGCTGTTTTTCTTTTTATGGCATTTCCACTTCTTCTGTGTGCTCCTCTCCTGCCAACGGTTTTTTCGTAAAAGTATATAACCAGATAAGGCCAATTATAGCTGCAAGTGCAGACGCAATAAGCACTGATAATTTAGAAATATTTATAATATATTCGTCACTATAGGCCAACATACTAATAAAGATGCTCATGGTAAAACCAATACCTGCTAAAATGGAAGCTCCAATAATCAGGTTCCAATTGACCCCTTCGGGCAAGGCTGCAATTTTAAGTTTGACGGCTAAGTAGGTAAAAAGCAGGATTCCGATAGGTTTTCCCAATAATAAACCCGCCATAATACCCAACGTATGTGATTGGATAAAGCCATTAAGAACCGTTGGGTTGATTAAAATGGCGGTGTTCGCTAATGCAAATAAGGGTAAAATAAAAAACGCCACAGGCTTGTGAAGCGTATGTTGCATGATATAACTAGGTGATTTAGTACCACCGTCACGAAATGGAATGGCAAAAGCAAGCAATACTCCGGTTAAGGTGGCATGCACACCGCTTTGTAGCATAAAAAACCACATAACTAGCCCGAGTATTAAATACGGATAAACATATTTAACATTCAAACGGTTTAGCACCAATAAAACAGCATAAACAATACCGGCATAACTGAGGTAATCTAACTTTAACTCATCGGTATAAAAAATGGCGATTATGATAATTGCGCCTAAATCGTCGATTATGGCCAGGGCTGTGATAAATATTTTTACACCTAGTGGAATTCGGTTTCCTAATAGTGATAGCATGCCTAAAGCAAATGCAATATCAGTAGCCATGGGAATGCCAAAACCATCATGGTTTTCGGCATTGATATTTATTCCCAAATATAATCCGGCAGGTATAAGCATGCCTCCCAGTGCTGCAATTATTGGAAAAATAGCTTTCCCCGGTGATTTTAATTCACCCACATAAATTTCCCGTTCAATTTCGAGGCCTACCAATAAAAAGAAAACGGCCATCAATAAATCATTTATCCAATGGGATAAACTCAGTTGTCCGATTTTAATATGCCACAAATGTTCATACTGGGCTCCTATCGGACTATTCACAATAATTAAAGAAATAAGTGTACAGAATAGCAGAATTAAGCCGCCTGAACTTTCGCTTTTAAAAAATTCGCTAAACAGTTTTGTGATTCGCATTGGATAAAATTATAAAAATATTGTACAAATCAAAACTTTACCGCTCATTTATGTGGAGCAATAAATATATTTAACAATAATTTAGAAAATTAGTTTCAGAGGCCAATTTTATAATCGGCAATATTTACTACATGATTACAAAAGCTATATTCACGTTCCAGGTTTGAGCCGGTGATAATGAGTTTATTGTTGCGTACTTTTTCTACCAGGTTTAAATACCAATCTACGCCTTTACTATCTAGATTAGTTGTTGGTTCGTCTAAAATTATTATCTCACAATCTGACATGAGCGTGGTAATTAATTTCACTCTTTGTTTCATACCGGAAGAAAACGATTTAATGGCTTTATGCTGATGTTTTTCCAAATCGGATAATATGATTAAATCATGTATGGAATAATTAAGTGCAATTTTTTTAAATGAGAAATGAAATTGTAATAATTCCAATAATGTAAAATCATCGATTAAGTCGATATAAGGTGCCGTAAACACCACATCCCGATAAACGTTTTCAATTGCAATTGTATTGGGATTGGCAAAGGTGATGGTGCCTAATGAAGGTGACAACTGACCAGAAAGTATTTTAAGTAATGTTGATTTTCCGGAGCCGTTTGGTCCAATTAATGCATAAGCATTTCCTGATTCGAATGTATAATTAATATCACGAAATATCCACTCGTAATTAAATCTTTTGGATAAATTATTGAGCGTTATTTTCATTCGTTAATATGGCGAAATCCTTTCATTACCCCTTCTTTCGAATTACGGATAAATGTTACAATCATATCGCGTTCGGCAGATGCAGGTACTTCGGCTTCGATAATATTTAGTGCTTTGGTTACATTATAACCACGAACAAATAATAAACGATAAATATCCTGAATATGCTGAATAGATTCTGCAGAAAATCCTCTTCTTCTTAATCCAACTGAGTTTACACCTACATAACTAAGTGGTTCACGTCCGGCTTTTACAAATGGAGGAACATCTTTACGTACTAATGATCCGCCGGCTATAAATGCATGTGCACCAATTTTTATAAATTGTTGCACGGCAACTAGACCTTCCAAAATTGCCCAATCTCCTACTTCAATATGACCTGCAAGGTTAACTGAGTTGGCAAGAATTACATTATTACCAATAAAACAATCGTGTGCAACGTGTGAATATGCCATTAGGAGACAATTACTTCCAACTACTGTTCTAAAAGCATATTTTGTTCCTCGGTTAATAGTAACACATTCGCGAATAGTAGTATTGTCGCCAATAACCACTTCGGTTTCTTCACCTTTATATTTTAAATCCTGGGGCACAGCAGAAATAACTGCACCGGGAAATATGCGGCAATTTTTACCGATGCGTGCACCGGGCATAATGTTAACATTCGGACCAATCCAGGTTCCTTCACCAATCACCACATTTTTTGAAATGGAAGCAAAAGGTTCAATTACCACATTATCGGCAATTTGTGCTTGAGGGTGTACGTAGGCTAATGGTTGGTTCATGAATTTTGATTACGCTTAACAACTTGTGCAGTTAATTCTCCTTCGGTTACGATATTATTTCCGACATAGGCTGTTGCTTTCATTTCACAAATACCACGTCGAATTGGATTTATTAATTCCATTTTTAACAATAAACTATCACCAGGCAATACTTTACGTTTAAATTTTACTTTATCTATTTTAAGGAAATAAGTATCATAATTTTCCGGATCAGGCACTTTACTTAAAACAAAAATTCCACCTGTTTGTGCCAATGCTTCCACCTGTAACACCCCCGGAAAAACAGGATTATTTGGAAAATGACCTTGAAAAAACGATTCGTTGAAGGTGATATTTTTAACACCTACAATATGATTTTCGCCCATTTCAATTATTTTGTCCACTAACAAAAACGGATAACGATGTGGAAGCATTTTTGAAATCTTATTGATGTCGTATAACGGTTCTGCTTTTAAATCATAAACAGGAACATCAACAGTGTTTTTTCTGAATTTATAGTAAGCTTTAATTTTTTTAGCAAATTCAACATTTGAAGGATGGCCCGGGCGACTCGCAATAATTTTACCTTTAATAGGTTTTCCTGCAAGTGCTAAGTCGCCAACAACATCTAACAATTTATGGCGTGCAGGTTCATTATTCCAGTGTAATTCAAGATTGTTTAATATGCCTTCTTTTTTTACGCTGACAGAGTCTTTTTTAAACATCTGTTTCAGCTTTTCCATTTCATCGGTTGTTACTTCTTTATCAACAATAACAATCGCATTATTTAAATCACCACCTTTAATTAAATTGTTTTCATATAACATTTCTAACTCGTGCAAAAAACAAAATGTTCTGCTATTTGCAATTTGTCCTGAGAATTCTGAAATATGGTCTAAAGTAGCATGTTGTTTTCCCAACACTTTTGAATCAAAATCAATCATCACCGTAACCTGATAATCATCGGCAGGCATTACGGTAATTTCTGTTTTACGCAAAGCATCTTTAAACGTGATATTTTCGCTGATGGTAATATATTCTCTCTCAACGTCCTGAGTTTCCATACCCACTGAGGATAGAGCCTGAATAAACTCTTTTGATGAACCATCCATAATTGGGGTTTCAGGACCATTAAGGTCTATCATCACATTATCGATACCCAAGCCAACAAGAGCCGCAAGCGTATGTTCAATGGTTGAAACACTGGCGTTATTTTTTGTAATGGTAGTACCACGGGCTGTATCAGTTACCAAATCGGCATCTGCTTCAATAACAGGCTGACCATCGAGGTCTGTTCTTCTGAATTTATACCCATGATTTGCCGGAGCCGGATGGAAGGTCATATCCACTTGCGTTCCGGTATGTAAACCAACACCGGAAACGGTTATGGATTTTTTTATGGTATGCTGATATTCTTTGTTCATTTTCTTTGAATGTAAATCTTACTTATTTTCCAGTGCACTAACTTTTGCTTCCAATGCAGCTAATTTCTCCATTAGTTCCGGCAATCTGCGGTAAATTACCTGACTGCGCATACTATCTGTATATTCAAATGCCGGTGAACCGGTAACTGCGATATTATTTCCTTTTATGCTTTTTGAAACTCCACTTTGTGCATTTATGCGTGTTCCATCTGAAATGGTAATATGTCCAACTATGCCAACCTGCCCACCTACAATACAATTTTTGCCCACTTTTGTGCTACCGGAAATCCCGGTTTGGGCAGCAATAACAGTATTTTCACCAATTTCAACGTTATGCGCAATCTGAATAAGGTTATCCAGTTTTGCACCTTTCCTGATAATGGTTGAACCCATGGTAGCCCTGTCGATAGTGGTATTTGCCCCAATTTCAACATTATCTTCAATCACTACATTGCCGGTTTGTGCCACTTTTTTATAAGTACCGTCGGGTTGCGGTGCAAAGCCAAAGCCATCACTGCCAAGAATTGTGCCTGAACCGATAATTACATCATTACCTATCACACAATCGTCTAAAAGCACTGCTCCGGGATAAATAGTTGTGTTTTTGCCAATTTTAACCCTCAATCCAATAAAAACATTTGGGTGGATGTAAGTATCGTTTCCTATTTCAGCCTCATCACTTACCACTGTAAATGCACCGATATGCACATTTTCACCAACTTTAGCCAGTTTCGAGATTGCAGTATACTGTTCAACAGTTCGTTTGCCTGAGGCGTTGTTCATTATTTTATACTGGTCTAAAACCATTGCTATACTTGAATAAGCATCTTTCACTCTGATAATGGTAGCTTGAACAGGTTGTTCAAAAAGCTGACTTTCATTCACAATCAAAACCGATGCTTTTGTAGTATAAGCGTAGGCTAAATATTTGGGATTGGCGAGAAAACAAACATCTCCTTCAACACCTTCTTCAATCTTGGCAGGTTTATGCACCTTTACAAACGGGTCTCCTTCAAGTGTTCCTTGTAAAAAGTCGCATAGCTCGCGTGCAGTAAACTCCATTCGGTCAATTTTCTTTCGGGTAGCAAATATAATGCTTTACAACCGTACCCGCCAAAGCCGCGAGGTTGAGATGGTCGCTTGCGTTAGTCACATCTACAACATTACCGGAGCGAAGTTTGATATTAATATTATTCGCTTCAAGATTATAGGCACTATTGGTGGTAACATCGTTAAATACATAGTATTGTAAATCGAATTCATCCTGAATATTATAAGCCGATTTGACAGAACTAGTGATTTTATTGATTTTCTGAGCGCTGATTGGTTCACTTTCCAGTTCGATGCGGAATAATTTCCGGTTGATTATTCCCCTGCTCAGGAAGGAAAGTACTTTGTCGTCGCATCGCTCCCACTCTTTTAGGGATGCATAAATGTCGGTATCATCGAGATGTGCATACATGTCCAACAACTCAACATTGGTGTTGAAATCTTTTAATTCTACATCGTGATAAAGGAAAAAATGGAGTGCAGGGGTAGCAAACAGGTGGGTTCCACTCTTGGCCAGATACTTTGCTCGCTTCAACGTTTTAATGAGCATCTGTTCGGCACAAATCACTGTTTTATGCAAATACACCTGCCAATACATTACCCTGCGTGCGATGATGAATTTTTCTACTGAATAAATGCCTTTTTGTTCGATTACCAGCTCATCATTTTCTACATCCATCATCTCGATAAGCCTGTCGTAACCAATTACACCTTCATGAACACCCGTAAAATAACTGTCACGGGTTAAATAATCGAGGCGGTCAACATCCAACTGACTGCTCACCAATTGATGAAGAAACTTTTTGTGGTATTTGTCTGTGAAAATATCGATAGCGAGCGCAAGTCGGTTGTTGAGTTGATGATTGAGTTTTTGCATGAACAAAATGGACATCTCTTCGTGATGCACATTGGTGAGAATAGTTTTTTCCAAGGCATGTGAAAATGGGCCGTGACCAATATCATGCAGCAAGATGGCGATAGTAGCCGCTTCTGCTTCTTTTTCAGTAATTTCTTTGCCCTTGGTGCGCAATACGTTTATAGCCTTGCCCATCAAATGCATGGCACCTAAAGCGTGGTGAAAACGCGTATGAATTGCTCCGGGGTAAACCAAATGGCTGAGGCCTAATTGCTGAATTCTGCGAAGGCGCTGAAACCAGGGATGTTCTACAATATCATAAATAATTTCGTAGGGAATGGTAATAAAACCATAAACCGGATCGTTTATTATCTTTCTTTTATTCAAAACTTGTTGTTTATAGTTAGTTTTTACTTACCTTGAAGTGTTGCAAAGCGGATATACACCTATCTTTGCATTTTATTTGAACGTTGCAAAATTACTGTATTTATGAAGAATGATATAACCATTTTATGGGCTGATGATGAGATTGATTTATTAAAACCACAAATTCTGTTTTTGGAAGAAAAGGGATATGATGTAGTTGCGGTAAGTAATGGACAAGATGCCATAGACAAATGTACAGATCCACAGGTGGATTTGATTTTTTTAGATGAGGGTATGCCAGGTTTATCCGGCCTTGAAACCTTACAATTGATTAAGGAAAAACGTCCTTCGGTTCCAATTGTTATGATTACAAAAAATGAAACAGAAGGTTTGATGGAAGAAGCCATTGGTTCGCAAATCAGCGACTATTTAATTAAACCTGTTAAGTCCCAACAAATTTTACTTGCAATTAAAAAAATTGTAGACAATAAACGTTTAGTATCTGAAAAAACAGATAGTAATTATCAGAAAGAATTTCAAAAAATATTTTTCACTTTACAGGATGCATTAGATGCAGAGCAATGGTTCGACATTTATAAGAAATTAGTGCATTGGGAAATTCAATTAGATAAAACAGGCGCTACAAATATGAAAGAGGTGCTTACCTCTCAAAAAGCTGAAGCTAACGTTGAATTCGGAAAGTTTATCGATAAAAATTATATTAACTGGGTAAATGGCAAAACAAAAGGTCCTGTAATGTCACATAATTTATTAACGGAAAAAGTATTTCCGTTAATGACCGATAAAGTACCAACGTTTTTTATATTAATTGACAATTTGCGATTCGACCAGTGGAAAATAATTGAGCCAATGATTTCCGAGTCGTTTAAATTAAAATCGGAGGATTATTTTTATAGTATTTTACCAACGGCAACACAGTATGCGCGTAATGCCATTTTTGCCGGTATGATGCCGAGTGAAATTGAAAAAAGGTTACCTTCATTATGGTTGAATGATGAAGACGAAGGCGGTAAAAACATGCAGGAACCAGAGTTTTTAAAAGATCAGATTGTCCGCAATCGTTTAAATTTCAAATATACTTATCATAAAATTTTAAACCACGCAGAAGGTAAACAACTTGAAGAGAATATATTAAATTTAATGACAAGCGATTTTAATGCAATTGTTTACAATTTTGTAGATATGCTTTCGCATGCCCGAACAGAAATGGAAGTACTAAAAGAATTGGCAAGTGATGAAACTGCTTATCGTTCATTAACCAGGTCGTGGTTCGACCATTCCCCTTTATACAATGCTTTGCGCAAATTAGCGGAAAAGAAAGTGCGCATCATTATTACTACTGATCATGGGACAATTCGCGTAAATACACCAAGTAAAGTTGTTGCAGATAGGAATACGACAACCAATTTGCGATATAAAAGCGGTAAAAATTTACAGTTTAATAAAAAGGATGTATTCGAGGTGAAAAACCCGGGAGATGCTTGTTTACCTAAACAACATATCAGCAGCACATTTATTTTTGCTAAAGAAGATTGTTTTTTTGCCTATCCTAACAATTATAATTACTACGTTAATTACTTCAAAAATACCTTTCAGCATGGTGGTGTAAGTTTAGAAGAAATGATAGTGCCATTTGCTGTTTTTGAAAGTTTCTAAATAATTCACTTTTTGTGAAATAATAAGATCAATTTTATGAAAATAATCATGGTAATCCGCCATGATTATTTTAATTTTACCCCGTGGAACAAACATGGCTATCGCATAGTGTTGATGATTTACCTCGCATTGCAGAGGAGCTGATAGCTGCCATCTCCCCATTAAAAAAAATTGCATTTTATGGTCAAATGGGTGCCGGTAAAACAACGTTGATTAAATCCATTTGTTTGGTTTTAGGCGTAACCGAACCTACCTCCTCTCCTACATTTTCTATTGTAAATGAATATAAGGGCAAATCGAAAATATATCATTTCGATTTATTTCGAATAAACAATCCTACCGAATTACAAGAAATTGGGTTTATCGAATATCTTGAAAACAATGATTACGTATTTATAGAGTGGCCGGAAATAATTGAACCGGTTTATGAAGATTATCAATTTGTGCAAATTCATATTACTACAATTTCTACACAAGAAAGAAAAATCCACGTCACCTGGAATAATAACAATTAATTTTACAATTTATGGAAGCAAAAAAAGTGTTACGACAAATAAGAATGCTGATACTTTTTTTCATGTTTGGGTTATTGTTTGCGGGCATTACAGCTATTCCATTAATTAGTGAATTAACTTGGTTATTAGCGCATGATAATATATTTCCTTCATGGTTGGTTATTTGGATGCAAGGTGTGCTTGAGGGTTTGACGGCTACAGAAAAACAATACCCATTTATTATTTACGGAATTGACTGGCTTGCTTACGCACATATTGTTATAGCCATTTTATTTATCGGTGTATACAAGGACCCTATTAAAAATATTTGGATTATTGAATGGGCTATGTGGTGTTGTGTTATCATATTTCCGGTTGCTTTTATTTTCGGGCCAATCAGACATATACCTTTTGAACATCAGCTTATAGATTGCAGCTTTGGTGTTATTGGGTTATTGGTGCTTTATTTCACCAGAAAAAAAATTAAACTGCTGGAACACTTATCAATTGGTGGAAAATAAATTTATTGTATCTTTAAAACATGAGTGAGCAGACCCCTAAATCTATCATTTCGGAACTGGCAGCAGCTGCCGGGTTGCAAACGTTGGAAAAATATGCTGAAGTGGACAGTAAGAAGCAACGATTATTTATTGGTATTCCACGTGAAATTGCATTTCAGGAAAACAGGGTTCCATTAACCCCGGATAGTGTTGAAACTTTGGTTGCACAAGGTCATCGAATTGTAATTGAAACTAAAGCCGGTGAAGGTGCCCGTTTTAGCGATAAAGATTATAGTGAAGCCGGAGCACAAATTTATTATGATAGAAAACAGGTTTTTGAAGCTGATATCATTTTAAAAGTGACCCCACCTACCGAAGATGAAATGAGTTTGTTTAAACATGGACAAATATTAATTTCTCCATTACATCTTCCTACATTAAAAAAAGAAATCATTAATGAGTTATCCAAAAAACAGGTAACTGCACTTGCATTTGAATATATCAAAGATGAAAGTAATACTTATGCCTTTGTTCGTTGCATGAGTGAAATTGCCGGTAGCAGCGCAATATTAATTGCAAGTGAATTATTGGCAGATGCCGTTCATGGCCGTGGTTATTTATTAGGAGGTTTATCCGGAATTCCGCCAACGCAAGTACTTATTTTAGGTGCAGGTGTTGTTGGAGAATTTGCTACACGTGCTGCTTTGGGTTTGGGTGCTACGGTAAAAATTTATGATAATAATGTTTATAAACTTTCTCGTTTACAAAATAATATTGGCGAACGTTTTTATACTTCAGTAATTAATAATCGTCGTTTATTAAATGATATCAGAACAGCCGATGTGGTAGTTGGAGCTATTCATTCCGAAAATGGTCGTTCGCCGGTTATTGTCACTGAGGCGATGGTGCAGGAAATGAAACCCGGCAGTGTAATTATTGATGTGAGTATCGACCAGGGTGGATGTATCGAGACCAGTGAAGTCACTACACATGATCAGCCTACTTTTATTAAACATGATGTAATACATTATTGTGTACCCAATATCGCTTCGCGAGTGCCTCGTACTGCAAGTTATGCTATCAGCAATATTACAGCCAGTACATTAATGCAGTTTAATGAATATGGCGGCTTAGAAAATCTTATCCGTGTATTGCCGGGAGTTCGTCATGGGGTTTATATCTATAAAGGGCATTTGACTAATCAGTATCTCGGTCAGAAAATGGGTTTAAAATTTACCGACATTAATTTACTTATTACGAGTTCGATGTAATAGATTTCCCGGTATTGGAATCTGGTATGAGATTTGGATTATTCCCCTAGGTTTTTCTGCATTTCCATGCATGTCAGATATACTGACTATTCATTTCCTTGCTTTTATTGATGTTTATAACTTTTTTTGACAATTTTATTGAAAATGCCAACAATATGTCATTATATTTGACTTTCAAAGTTGGAGGTCATTATGGGAGTTGATCGTGTGGTGGTGCATATGGATTTAGACACCTTTTTTGTTTCGGTGGAGCGATTAAAAGATTCGCGTTTAATGCATAAGCCGGTATTGGTTGGAGGAACGGGTGATCGTGCGGTGGTGGCGTCGTGCAGTTATGAAGCGCGGGCGTTTGGGGTGCATTCGGCAATGCCGATGCGGCAGGCAAAGATGTTATGTCCGGAGGCGATTGTTGTTCGTGGCGATTATGAGCATTATTCGAAATATTCGAATATGGTTACGGAGATTATTCATGAGAAGGTGCCATTGTATGAAAAATCGTCGATTGATGAGTTTTATATCGACATGACGGGCATGGATAAATTTTTTGGGACGTATACTTATGTGCAGGAATTGCGGAACAGGGTGATAAAAGAAACTGGGCTTCCGCTCTCCTTTGGGTTATCGGAAAACAAAACAGTTTCGAAGGTGGCAACGGGAGAAGCAAAGCCGAATAATCACCTCAAAATTGAATATGGTATTGAGAAATCATTTCTGGCGCCTTTATCGGTCCGCAAAATTCCGATGGTTGGAGAAGTTACTGCTCAGTTGTTGCGCAAAATGGGCATTGTAAAAATTAAAACAGTGCAGGAAATGCCCCTGGAGATTATGGATAATATTCTTGGGGAAAATGGGAAATCAATCTGGAAAAAGGCAAATGGTATTGATAATTCACCGGTAACACCTTATACGGAACGCAAATCAATTTCGAGTGAAGAAACATTTGAAAGTGATACTATAGATGTGAAACGGATGAAAACAATTTTGGCCGGCATGACTGAACGGCTTGCCTATCAGTTGCGAAAAGAAAATAAACTGACTTCCAATGTTGCGGTAAAAATTCGGTACTCCGATTTCGAAACGCATACCAAACAATTGCGTATTCCCTACACTTCTGCTGATCATACATTAATAAAACTCGTAAAAGATTTATTCGATAAACTATACGACCGTCGTGTATTAATCCGATTAATTGGTGTTCGTTTTTCGGGGTTAGTAAGCGGAGGATATCAAATTAATTTATTAGAAGATTCGGAACATATTATTAAACTCTATCAGGAAATGGATTTGTTGAGAAAAAGGTTTGGGGAGGGGGCGGTGAAGAGGGTTGGGTGATGTGCTGATTTGTTAATGTGGTGATGTGCTGATTAACAGCCGGATGATGTACCAATTTGTGAATGTACCAATTAACAGCCGGATGCTGAGTTGGAATGTAATTCGGAGCTACCGTAGTCGTCAACCCACGTGTTGACCTGGGGTTTACAATAATTACATTCGGAGATGTGTTGATGTACCAATGTGTGAATGTACCGATGTA
>DAORKJ010000063.1:0-22698 GCA_035439505.1 Chitinophagales bacterium | reverse complement strand
GGTACATTAATCAGCACATTGGTACATTAAATAGTCAACACGTGGGTTGACGCCTACGGTAACTCCGAATTACATTCCACCTCCGAACCCGGCTGTTTCCATTTGCACATCGGTACATCCGCACATTGGTACATTACAAACTTTTTTTCAACTTATTAAACGCTTCCCAAATTACAATACCGGCAGTTACGGCGATATTCAGGGAATGTTTGGTGCCGTATTGAGGAATTTCGATACAGGCATCGCAGAGGGCTAAAACTTCATCACTAACACCCATTACTTCGTGGCCGAATACAAAGGCTGTTTTTTCGTAATTAGCGGGAGAAAAATCTTGCAACATTATAGCAGCTGATGCTTGTTCAACAGCTACAATGGCATAACCTAAATTTTTTAATTTATGAATGGCATCTATCGTGTGGTCAAAGTATTCCCAATACACACTTTCAGTTGCACCTAGCGCTGTTTTTTCAATATCGCGGTGAGGTGGTTTTGCGGTAATGCCACATAAACAGATTCCGCGCAATAAAAACGCATCACCTGTCCTGAATACAGAGCCAATATTATTTAAACTTCTAACATTGTCGAGAACAACTACAAACGGTGTTTTTTCAGCATTTTTAAATTCCTCTACACTTAATCTGGCTAAAGCTGAATTTGGTGTTTTTTGCATGTATCAATTTATTAAAAAACGAACACCATTATCAAGAATTGTGTTCACCAATTTATTTAACATTTAATTAATCAAACATCCCCATATCGTATAACGCCAAGGCGACAAGCACACAGCCCAATAAGATAAAACCAGTCACTAGGGCGGTTTCTCGAATTTTCATGTTGCGCTTCCATTCCAGATTATTGATATTTTCGATAATGTGATCGATAATCATTTGAGCACGCACATATGCACTTTCTCCTTTAATGATATAATCATATGCACCATTGTCGATGGTGGCAATAGCAACCTTTAAATCGTCCTGACCGCTCATCATAATGACGTAGGTATCCGGATTAGTCGCGCGAATTTTTTTCAAAATTTCTAACCCGTTTGCGGCATCAGTTTTAATGCCATCCAAATAATAATCCAAAATAACGATATGCGGATTTTCGTGCATTTTATCAAGGCAATTTTCTCCATTTGAAAAAATGTTCACCTTGATATCGTATTCAGATTTTTTTTCCAGGTGGTTTTTCAACATGATGAGATGTTTGGTATCATCATCAACCAGAAATACTTTGTACTGCTTGTCTTTCATTGTTGTTGGATTTTTTCAAATGCTAGTTTCAATTGGCTCAACGCCGGTTCACACGACAAAACTACTGTATTAATTTTTTCCGGCAATAACTCCAGATTGGTTTTTTCTTTGGCACTCAGCTCAATATCCTTAACCAGATTGAGCACATCGGTTAGACCAAGGTACTGCATTCCGGACTTCATTTTATGCGCTACAGCCCTTATCCCATCCCAGTTTTGAGCCTTGAGATGTTGTTGCAATAAGGCAAGCTCGGCGGGCGTTTCATCCATCATAATTTCCATCATCTTTATCTGCAAATCCCTATCTCCACCGGTCATAATATTGAAATAATTCAAATCTATTTGCTGATTTACTGGTTTATCAGACCGTTTTGCCCCTTCTTTCGGGAATTGGTATCCCGACTTTTTTAATAAATCGGTAATTTTTTTGGTCAGAATTTGAGGTGAAACCGGTTTACTCACATAATCATCCATTCCGGCTGAAATACACTTTTCGGCTTCTCCGGTGGTTGCATAGGCTGTAAATGCCAATATTGGAATTTCGGATGCCGGACTAATCATTTTGCGAATGGCACGAGTAGCATCCAATCCGTTCATTTCCGGCATTTGAACATCCATTAAAATAATATCATATACAGAGGTCTGCAATTTTTCCAACACTTCCTTACCATCATTTGCAATTTCTACCAACATGTCCGGCCACGTGAGTTTCAGTAATTCAGATGTAACCAGCTGGTTAATCGGATGATCATCTGCTAATAACAGTTTACAACTGCCCACATCAGGAATATCATTTTCTCCGGCTTTTTGCGCGGTTTCCTGTGCGACAATTTCAGGTGCAACTTTGAAATCTATTTCAAAAATAAACTCACTCCCCTCTCCCGGTTTACTTTTAACCATAATGGCACCCTGCAACATATCAATCAGCTTCTTCACAATTGCCAATCCCAAACCTGTTCCGCCATAAACCCTTGTTGTATCAGCATTGGCTTGGGTAAAACTTTCAAAAATGGTATTGAGTTTTTCGGGACTAATACCAATTCCGGTATCTTTTACACTGAAATAAATTCTGGCTTTTTCATCTACATAATCTATTAAACGAACAGCCACTTTTATTTCGCCGTTTTGCGTGAATTTGATGGCATTGCTGATTAAATTCAACAATATTTGATTTAATCTTAACTGGTCTCCTGAAACTGCAGCAGGCACTCGTTCATCAATATCTATAATTAAACCGATATTTTTTTCAATTGCTTTAAACTGTATGGTATTAATTAATTCTTGCACCACCTGTTTAATCGAAAAATATTTTTCTTCCAACTGCAATTTACCGGCTTCTATTTTGGAGAAATCGAGAATATCGTTAATTAATTGCAACAAATTTGCGGCAGATGTATCAATAGCGGCTAAATATTCTGTTTGTTTTTCACTAAGTGGTGTTTGATGTAATAAATGCACCATACCTACAATAGCATTAATTGGTGTGCGAATTTCGTGACTCATATTCGCCAGAAATTCAGCTTTAAATTTATTGGCTTGTTCAGCTAAATCTTTTGCGCGTTGAAGGGCCTCCGCTTTTTTTCTGAAAGTAATATCTCGAATAATACCCTGATAGCCGACAGGTATGCCTTTTGCATCGTGTCTTATGGCTGATGTAATTAAGCAGTCAATTAATTCACCATCCTTTTTCTTGAGTTTTAATTCATAATCTATTACTTCGTTATCTTCAGCAATTATTTTTTTGAAGTTATCGCGGTCTTCAGGATTGGCATAAGTATTTTCAACTTTTAGATGCTTTAATTCATCATAACTATAACCTAACAACAATACTGTTGCTCTGTTAAATTCTAAAAAATGACCGTCAATACTGGTAAAATAAATAGCATCGGTAAGTTGTTCTAATAAGGAGCGGTATTTAAGTTCACTTTTATATAATTCACGCTCAATGCTTTTACTATGCATATAGTATTTCGAAAGCAATTCGCGCAATTGTTCCTGAAAATCAAATTCCGACATCGTTTACAAATTAACGCATTAATCAGCAGATTTAAAACAGTCATTAATATTCCTCCTATATTTGCAGCCATGTTGGAGGCAAAACAAATTCTTCAGTTAGTAGAAGCACATATTCAGCAAGCGGGTTTTCCCGATGAACCAAAAGGACTTTATGACCCGGCAAAGTATATTTTATCTGCCGGTGGCAAACGTATTCGTCCCTGTTTAACTTTAATGAGTGCCAATCTTTTTACCGACAATATTGAACCTCAAATTCCGGTTGCGCTGGCTATGGAAGTGTTTCACAATTTTACTTTAGTGCACGACGACATCATGGACAATGCGCCTGTTAGAAGAGGGCTTCAAACTGTACACGAGAAATGGAATATGCACACCGGTATTTTATCGGGAGATGCCATGTTAATCCAAGCGTATAAACTGATATGTCAATCGCCATCTTCACTTCTACCTAAACTTTTGGAGATGTTTAATAATACCGCATTATTAGTTTGCGAAGGTCAGCAGTCTGACATGGATTTCGAACATCAAAATGAAGTGACACTTGATGCTTATATTCATATGATTAGCAACAAAACTTCTGTACTGCTAGGATGTTGTATGTATTGTGGGGCTATTGCCGCAGGTGCAAATGAAGCCGATGCACAACATCTTTACAAAACAGGCCTTGAATTGGGTATAAGTTTTCAAATACAGGATGATGTTTTAGATGCATATGGTGATGAAACCACATTTGGCAAAAAACCGGGTGGTGATATCGTGCAGAACAAAAAAACATTTTTAGTGCTCAAAGCATTAAATATTGCCAGTGCTGAAGATAAAAATTTATTGTCGAAATTATACACCGATAAATCCATAGAAAGTGATAAAAAAATCGAACCGGTGCTTACTATTTTTAACAAATACGATATCAGGCAATTAGCTGAGGATAATATGGAACAATACTACCAGTCAGCAATTGAAGCCTTTGAAGCAGTTAATGTTCCAGGCGATCGCAAAGTTGCTTTGGCAGGATTAATTGAAAGCGTTTTCAAACGGACGCATTAAAGGTCCATTTGTTTTAACAAAAACTCGAATTCACTTAAAATAATAGCAGTTGCCCCCCAAACGGTATGGCCATTAATCAGGTAACAAGGTGCTTCAAATGAAACTTCAGGCCGTTCAATTTTTACGGTAGATTTAATAGAAGGGTCCAACAAAATATCAACCGGAACCTCAATTACATAGTCCACTTCGTTGGCATCAGGTAAAAATTGAGGATGATGGTCCAAAAAACCGACAAATGGGAAAACAAAAAAATTGCTGGGTGGTATATACACATTACTTAGCTGTCCAATCACCTGAATTAGCGAAGCTTTCACACCAATTTCTTCCTCTGTTTCCCGCAAAGCCGTAAATTGGTAATCTGCATCCGATTCTTCCGATTTACCACCCGGAAAACTTACTTGTCCGCTATGCACTCCACTATAATCAGGTCGTTTAATCAGTGCTAAAAAGATAGTATCCTGTTTAGGATATAATAAAATCATAACAGCAGCCACTTTTGCATCTGGATAATCGCTCAGATCAAAAGCTTTCAAAGGCCTGGTAACGGGAGCCATTACCTGATGCGCGAGCACACCGGGTAAATCGCCGGTTAACAATTGATATAATCTGTGTGAAAATCCTTTTATCATATTGAAGCAATAATTACATTTGATGCGCCAAAATATCCTATTTTTTTATAAATTAGTCTCAAATATTCCTTTTGCATGAAAAAATCAATTTTACTCCTTGGTTTTATATCCACCATAACCACCATTTTTGCAGGAAATCATGCCAAAACCGGCGACATTCAATACATCCAAAATAATGGGCAATGGGCAAGTCATATCCTGTATTCTACTCCTGTTTACGGGGGTAATTTATTTCTTGAGCAAAATTGTTTTACCTATTACTTTTCGAATATGTCTGAGATTGGAGAATTACATCACTCAGGCAATAAAAATCAACTGGAAAATTTTATCATTAAAAAACACGCTTTCAAAGTGTCATTTGTTGGCGCAAATCCAAACATCACCTTAAGTGGCGAGAACAAATTTGCCAACTATTACAATTATTTTCTTGGTAATGACCAATCCAAATGGCAGGGAAAAGTTCCGGCTTATGGCGCAATACGGTATCCTCAACTTTATGATGGTATCGACATGCTGGTATATAGCCAGAGTAGTTCTGTTAAATATGATTATATCGTTGAACCGGGTGCTGATGCTAACAAAATTAAAGTGTTGTATGATGGTTTGGACAATATCCAACTGGTGGATGGCAATCTCGAATTAACAACCAGTATCAACAAAATGATTGAACTTAAGCCTGTTGCCTATCAAATGATTAACGGCTCAAAAGTAGATGTGTTATGTGAATACTTACTTGATGTAACCACTATATCTTTCTCGTTTCCAAATGGTTATGATAAAAATTACGAGTTAGTTATTGACCCTGCTACTTTGATATTTGCCAGTTATACAGGTTCTTCAGCCGATAACTGGGGGAATTCGGCAACGTTTGATAATGAGGGTTTTTTATATGGTGCCGGAATGACATTTGGTGATGGGTATCCACTAACTATAGGTGCTTACCAAACTACTTGGGGCGGAGGCGGTGGCTTTTATGTTGGTGATATAACACTTTCCAAATTCACCGCAGATGGCACTTCATTAGTCTATTCTACCTATTTGGGTGGAAATAGTGAAGACCAACCTTACAGTTTGTATGTTTCACCAGAAAACGAATTAGTTGTATTTGGTTCTACTGGTTCAGCTAATTACCCCGTCACTGCGGGTGCTTACGACGAAACATTTAATGGCGGGCCAAGTATCACAGTCGATGATGTTTTGGCATACAATTCCGGTAGCGATGGCGTTATAACCAAATTTGCCACAGACGGTTCATCTTTAATTGGCTCTACTTTTTTTGGTGGCACTCAAAATGATGCATTATTGACAGGTACCATCAACTATAATTATAGCGATCATGCTCGTGGTGAAGTGATTGTGGATGGAGATGGCAACATTTGTATTGCATCCTGCACACGATCTTCCAACCTTCCGGTAACCGCAGGTGTTTTCCAGGGAACCCTTGGAGGACAACAAGATGGATTTATAGCCAGATTTAATAATTCCCTCACTAGTTTACAGTGGTGCAGCTTTGTTGGCGGTTCTTTGCTCGATGGAACGTATAGCATTAAACCAATGGCAACGGGAGATTACGTTATTTGTGGTGGTACAAACAGCAACAATTTTCCGACAACTGCTGGCGCTCTTCATGAAACTTTTCAAGGTGGAACAGCAGATGGATATGTAGCTATTATCAGCAACGATGCAACGGATTTGAAGTTTAGCACTTATATTGGAACTAATCAATACGATCAAACCTATTTAACTGAACTGGACGAAGAAAACAGTGTCTTTATTACCGGCCAAACCCGTGGTGCTTACCCTGTAGTTGGATCAGTTTATGAAAATCCCGGGAGTTCACAATACATTACAAAATTAGACTCAACGCTATCTACTATTGTTTATTCTACAGTATTTGGTTCAGGTAGCGATCAGGTTAATATTTCACCTACTGCCTTCCTCGTAGACAATTGCAAAAATATCTATGTATGCGGTTGGGGCGGTTCGGTGAACCAGTTGGTCAACTTTGAAGCTGGAACTGTAGATGGCATGGCCGTAACCCCTGATGCCATACAAAGCACTACCGATGGGTCTGACTTTTACCTCGCGGTATTTGGAGAAAATTTAAGCACCTTAGAGTATGCCACTTATTTTGGCGGTGATTTCAGTTCCGAACACGTTGATGGCGGTACTAGCCGTTTCGACAAACAGGGTGTAGTTTACCACGCTGTATGTGCCGGTTGTGGTGGTAACGATGATTTCCCGACAACCGATGGTGTGGTGAGTAATACTAATGGCAGCTCAAATTGTAATCTTGGTGTTTTTAAAATTTCATTAGCGCCACCGGTTACTTCAGCATCATTTACCAATACCCCGTCATCGGGCTGTTACCCTGTAGATGTTGATTTTAACAATGAAAGTGGGAATGCAGTTGCTTATTCATGGGATTTTGGGGATGGCACTACCTCTACTGAAGAAAACCCTAGTCATACCTATAATGAGCCAGGTGAATATACCATCACATTAGTAGCTTACGTTGATGGTGATTGTGGTGTTAACGATACTGTTACCACAGTTGTTACTGTTTATGATTATCTTGTCGCAGGGTTTACCTCAACGCCTGAAACGCCTTCTACTTTCTCCCCGGTTAATTTTACCAATACCAGCACAGGTGCTACTACATGGGAATGGGAATTTGGTGATGGATTTACATCTTCTGAAGAAAATCCTACTCACCTCTACCCTCTTGCAGGCGCTTATGAAGTATGCTTAACCGTTACTACTGCAAATGGTTGTGAAGATAAAATTTGTGACAGCGTTATCATTGAGGAGATTTCATTGTTAGATATACCTAATGCATTTTCACCTAATGGTGATGGATTTAACGATGAATTTTTACCAATCAACTACGGCATGGCCGATTATGAGTTAACCATTTACAACAGGTGGGGCGAAATCATGTTTAATACCAGTTCTTCAAATAAAGGATGGGATGGCACCTACGAAGGTAAGGTGCAGGAAATAGGCACCTACGTTTATGTTTTAAGTGGTAAAGGTGTAGATAATATTCAATACTATAAACAAGGTAATTTTACCCTGGTATTATAATTATGAGGCGCTACGGTTTTATAAGAGTTGATAAACTTATCTTAGTTTAGCCATTCAAAGCCTACGCATGCGTTTAATACCATTTATTAAACAGTATAAAGATGTGCTGCTGTATAGTATTGCTCTCGCAATCCTGTTGTTATTGTTAAAATGGCTGCAATATAAATTTTTAATCCAAACTAATACAACTGAGATATATATTGGATTAATTGCACTTTTATTTACGATTATTGGCGTTTGGGCCGGGGGTAAAATCGTTAAACCAAAAACCACCATTCAAATTGTTAAAGAGCAAGTTAAAGTTGTTCAACCCCATTTTGATGCCGCATTAGCTAAAGTGCAACAAGAACAATTCGGCATCACAAAACGCGAACTCGAAATATTGCAGCTCATAGCACAAGGATTAAGTAACGACGAAATTGCAAAAACGTTATTCATTTCCGTGAGTAGTGTAAAGACCTTGATCAGTCGTATTTTTAGCAAATTAAATGTTGAACGAAGAACCCAGGTTATACAAAAAGCTAAAGAAACCGGTTTAATTGCTTAAATCACCCTCTTTAAAACCCAATAGCAATAAGGTTTTTAAAAATATGTCCAAAAGTATGACAAGCAAAATTGCACCTTAATCCAACTTTGTAAAAAAAAATAATATGCGAAAAACGATTTTAACCTACGGACTTATTTCAGGTGGTATTGCCGCCTTGTTAATGTTCATTACTGTGCTGTTTGTTAGCGACAAAGAAGATTTCAGCAGCGGAGTTTATGTTGGATATGCCGGCATCATTTTATCTTTTGTATTGGTGTATTTTGGTATCAAAAGTTATCGGGATAAATACCGGAATGGGATAATTTCATTCGGAAAAGCATTTCAGGTGGGCATTCTGATTGCCGCAATTTCAAGTTTAATTTATGTTATTGCCTGGATGAGTTATAGTCCTTATCTGATGCCTGATTTTCCGCAAAAATATGCCAAAGCACAAATTGAAAATGCTAAAGAAGCAGGCAAGTCAGAGGCAGAAGTTGCACAGGTAGAAGAAGAAATGCAAAAATATCTGGAATCCATTGAAAATCCATTAATATATGGGTTAATGACCTTTGCTGAGCCTTTTCCTGTAGGATTAATTATTACCCTTATTTCCTCCATGATATTAAAACGAAAAACAAATATTGGGGCAACCGATTAGTATTAAGTCATTTAAATTGGGATAATTAACCTCGTTTGGTTTTGATATAATTATATCATTAATTTACATTAAACACCTTGATATGCCTGCAAAAAAATCAAAATTAGCTACTATAAAAACGCAAGAAACAACAGCCAGCGTAGAACAATTTCTAAATACAATTGAAGATGAACAAAAACGAAAGGATAGTTATGTTATAGTGGAAATGATGAAGAAGGCAACCAAAGCAGAGCCCAAGATGTGGGGCAGTGCAATTATTGGTTTCGGCAATACGAGATATGTCAGTCCTAAAACCGGAAGAGAAGTCGATTGGCTAATAATTGGGTTTTCACCACGTAAAGCCAACCTTTCGCTTTATGTAAAAATACATGCTAACAACAATCCGGATTTAATAAAAAAATTAGGCAAATGTAAAACAGGTGCAGGATGTTTATATATTAATAAACTTAGCGATATAGATGCCGGCATACTTCAGGAAATTATCAACGCTAGCGTAAAAACGAAGTAACTAACTAGAACAAGCATCCGATTAATCACATAATCAGCGACCTTTTGGCAAATTACTTATATTTGAACAAACAGAAATTGAGGTTACCTATAACTTATTTATAAGGCAACTACAACAATTGTTATATTTTCATATTGCATCAAAACGATTCACATTATAAATTACAACTTAAAAAGCTTATTAAAATGAACAAAGTAACCGGTATAGGTGGCATCTTTTTTAAATGTAAAGACCCTAACAAAATGAAAGATTGGTACAATACCAACCTGGGATTAAAAACAGACCAATACGGTGCAACTTTCGAATGGTTGCAAAGTGATGATCCAACCAAAAAGGGATATACACAATGGAGTACATTTGCCGAGGATACAAAATACTTCCAGCCATCAACAAAAGAGTTTATGATTAATTACAGGGTCGAAAATCTGGAAGCATTGGTTGAAGAATTAAGAAATAATGGTGTAACCATTATTGATAGTATATCCAGTTTCGACTACGGTAAATTTATACATATCCTCGACCCGGAAGGCAATGCCATTGAGCTCTGGGAGCCAACAGATTATCAATTTTAAATGGGAAAACAATCATAACAACAAAGTTTTTTGCTGCCTTTCCTAAAGTTACAGCATAAAAAATTGGGTGCAAAAGTAAATAACTCTTGCACCCAATTTTTATTATGATTTTAGTGTAATTGTTACACTTTTATTTTTTAATTGCTCCAACCTCATTTAAGGTACCACTGCTATAATCAAATAAATGATAACCATCAGCAGTCACTACTATTAGTAATCCGTTTGCGGTGATTACATCAAAACTTTCTTCAATATCTACAACTTGTAATAATGTAGGTGACGTAGGCACATTTATCGAATACATGCGTAATCCGCCATTGCCATCACAGATAAATAAATAATCTTCATCTATACCTAATCCTCTTGGGTTGGTAAGATTTACCGTATTAACAAGTGTAGGATATGAAATGTTAGAAATATCAATAATATCTAATTGATTAGAAAAACCTGCACATTGATTGCCACTTCTCAGGGTGCTATAGGCATAATTGCCTTTCACTACCACAGGATCGCAACTTGTAGCATGTTCAAAAATGGAAACAAAAGTTGGATTAAATGGTGAACTATTATTATAAATAGAAACCCCAGTTGTCGAACCAATGAACAAATAATCTTCATGCGGGAAAATTGTTTCAATATTCAAAGGCATTGGAACATCACCTGAATGAACAGGGTTGTTTTGATTGGTTACATTAAATAATTCCATTGTATTTTCTGATAAACAATACAAATAATTATTATCTACAGTAAATCTGGCCATGGAACCACCTTTACTGCCATTAACGCCCGGAGCGCCTTCAAAGGCGGCTGAAGATTCTGACAAAAACACTACATCGGTTGGGAAAAAATAAGAATCCATACTACCACATTCCATAGTGATAACCGTATCAGTACCAACCCATCCATCCACAACACCTTTTGTTTCGTCTACATCTACATGTATATTTTCATCAACTCGATATGGAAAAACATTTTGTTCGCGGTCTACAATTGTGATGGCATTCATATTACTAACATCCAATGCAACTAAATCGATATAACTATCTGCATATAACGTTGTTCCACTCATAGCAATATCTACATTTCCCGGAATATTAATAAATCCGGTAATTACCGGAGCAGACACATTGCTGATATCAACAATATGAATACCTTCATTTATTTCGTTCACAAATAAATAAGGTGCATAGTAATAAATTTTACCGGTCGATTCCATTTTCCGAGGACCTTCCACGGCAACTGCAGAGCGCAAATCTTCATAACTCATATACATCGGCCTATATGCAACATAATTGTATTCGCGTTCACAACCGGTTTTTACGCAGGAAGTAAATGTAATTGAGGAGACAATCAGCATTAAGCCGATTTGCAAAAGGGACTTTTGGTGCAATTTCATATGTTTGCTTTTGTTGTATCAAAATTAATAAAATCTAACAAAAAGCTATAATACCAAGCCTATTTGAGCAGGTTTTACAATTTATTGACATTCAGCACTATAAATATCAATTTTTTTATAAACTTAAAATAATGGAATCGTAGTTTATTCAATCGAACTAATTTTCCGGATGTCGCTGCAATTTTTCTAAGATCAATTGCTGAATTTGTTTGCAAAAAACAAAGACAAAAAGCACATCTTCTTTTTGCACCACTGGCTTTGGAAAGTGAATACCTTTTTTGCCAATTTCTATAAAAAAAGCCATCGCAAAATCAATAACAGATTGTTTAATATTCAACAAATTGATAACTGCAGCATAATGATGGTTATCGTTCATCATAATAGAGCATAGACGCAAATAATTATGATAACCAATACTATTTTTATCGCGGTTGGAATTATCAACCGGGAAGTTTTCTAAGAACTGTATACAAATATTTAATGCTTCTTCGAAATTGCCTTGTTCAATAGCATGAGTACAATTATCCAATAACATAGTAGATGCAGGAATAGCTGATTTTTGTAATAACATAGCACCTTCCATACCTAATAATTTATGTGTAAAATAACAAACCGTTTACCGGATAATACTTATATCCGTATTAATTAATTATTACCCCTGTGTAAATTAGGCGTAATGCATATAGGTATTTTCAAATGTGCCATCGCTAAACAAATCAATAATCGCATAACCTGCTTTTGTTTGATGATAATATTCATTTCTCCACCAATCGCCGGAAACAGCACCGTTACAACAATATGTTACATTATTGTATTGCACCTTATCTTGTAAGTGAATATGTCCGCTGATACACAGTTTTACATTAGGATGCTGATTAAATAACGACACAATTTCCTGCACATCGGTATGCATCCACGAACCCGGAATTTGAAATTTTCCAAACCGTTGTTTTATATTATCTAAAAAGATATTGGCGCATAAAATAGGAATGTGCGAAACAACCAAAACGGGCGTATTGGAAGGTGTTGCAGCCAAATCGCGGGACAACCAATCGATTTGCTCCTCTCCTAGTTTTGCAGTATACCACATCCCATTACTTTTTTTCTGTGTGCTGTCTAAAAAAATAATATGCCATCCGCATTGATCAACACTATAATAGGTATGTTCCATCTGCAATTTTTCCTGAGCAAATTTTTTGCCATACAAAAAGTCTTTTTTCTCTGTATACAATCCCCAGATATCGTGATTACCTATGGTATTATTTACTTTAATACTACATTCATTTTTTAAAATGGAATGCCACAAATCCCATTGTTTATTGACATTCGATTTTGTATTATATAAAGCATCCTCAATTGCATCTCCTCCATTAATTATATAATCCGGTGTATCTTCCATTTGCTGAATACCATGTAAACATTTTATAAATCCATTGCGAGCATTTTTATTATCTGCAATATGCGCATCGGATAAATGTGCAATGCGCATCAATCGTTGTTTAGTTGGCAGCGGCTCATTAATCGTAACAACCGATTTACTTTTTAATGGAACCATTGTTCCCGCTGCAAGTAATCCAAGTGACCTGAGAAAATTTTTCCTTTCCATGATTAAACTGTTGGGACAAAGTTCAATACATGGTATTACCACAATGTTATGGCAACACTATATTAACACAACAAAACCATTGTTTTAATTTAAAATAGAGCCCACAAATATTAATTCGATATTGGATAAGCATTAATGAATTGATAATCATGTACGTCTGTATAAATGTACACGATTTTCTATTTTTTGTTTACATCTGACACCATGCCCACGGTCCGTTTTATGTGAAGCAAATAATAATGTTGATAGTGTAGAACCATATTAAATTAAGTTTAACACGCGGCTTCTAGTGCATAAACTCAAAGGAATTGGCAAATGCCGTTGGAATACCATTTTTACCAACATTTAAAAATTCCACCCAAACCATGATTCCTAAAAAATCCCTAATTTTCCATCAAAATCCGTATCACACATGCAAAAAACCTTTACCCTATTATTTTTATTTGTTAGTTTGCTTACTTTCCAAAGCTTTTCACAAGTTTGCAGCACATGCAGCATCGACTACGCCTGGATTTCACCCGGTGTTTATCCTGATACCCTTCCACCTGCAACAGCCGGTGAGTTTTATGAAAGTGATATCACCTTTGTGATGCAGGCAGACACCACTGTTGACGTTGTTGGCACCCTGGAGTTTTTGAATTACCATATTCTTGAACCGGTGGGAATGCCTTACGGAATGAACGTTTCAACTAATTTAGGCGACCTGCCTGTAGATTATGACCCGGATGTCAGCTTATACGGATGTGCCAGGGTTTGCGGAACCCCTCTTGTTCCCGGTTGGTATGAAGTTACTGTTCCTTTAATCGCAACTTTAGAATACCCGGGTGGCGACCAGGCTGCGGAATACAGCATATTTTTAGAAGTTTTACCGGCTGTTCCTGAAGATGGTGGTATCATCCCTTCACTCACTTATGGTTGTGACCCAATCAATGTAGATTTTGAAACCAGTATTCACAGCGACGGCGTTGATGGATTTACCTATAGCTGGGATTTCGGTAATGGTGTTACAAGCAGTTCAGAATTCCCTCCTACTCAGACTTATTCTGCTATTGGCGGTGTTCCAACCGATTACGTGGTAAGCCATACCATTACTATCGACACTTTCGGATACCAATTAGAATATGCCACCATAGTTTCGAGTGGTTGTGATGATTGCACCATTTTTGGTTGCACAGGATTGATTGAAGCTGAAAAGCCGGACCTTTACTTAATTATCACTGCGCTCGGAGTAAATACAGAGGCTGATGCATTTGTGGACACTTCACCCCCAGTGACAATATCACTCGGAGTTGCTTTAGATCCAGGCGCAACATACACAATGCAAATGAAGGACGATGATGGCGGATTGGCCGGTGGGGATGACAATTGCGGTTCATTTACATTCGGAGGTGATGATGTAGGTATTTCCACCCTCACTGCCGGCAGTCATACGGTGGAAATCAGTATAACCCATCCTGTTATTTCCTATACTTTTTACGATACTATTACCGTATTTCCAGCAGTAACTACGCCGGAAATTACTTTAAGCGGAGCTACCACATTTTGCAGCGACGATTCACTGGTGTTAAGCACTACTGAAGTTGCCGGTATCAGCTACCAATGGTCCATGGACGGCGACCCTATTCCTGGAGCGGATAGCACCTCTTTGGTTGTTTTTGCTTCCGGCGTATATGCATTATCAGCTACCGGTGTTGGTGGATGTTTTGCAGAAAGCAGCTCGACGGCAGTAACCGTTTACGAACAACCAACCCCTCCAAGTATTATTGTGATTGGCAATACACTCAATACATCATCTACATGGGACGTGCAATGGTATTATAATGGAAGCCCTATTCCCGGCGCTACAAGCACAACCTATACCCCTGCGGTTGAAGGCCTATATCAAGTTGCTGCTATAAACGGACCTTGTGTAGCATATTCAGTTGAAATTAATTTTATTTTCCAGTCCGTGAACGAGTTACTTATTGACAAAATTACAATAAGTCCCAACCCTAATAACGGTGCATTTTCTGCGACTTTTAATGTGCTAAAAAATCAAAATATCAGTATAACTGTGCAAAATATTATAGGTTCTACTGTTTATCACAAAAATTATGAAAATATATCCGGTGCAGTGCAAGAAAATATATTGCTTCCGGGTGTAAATAGTGGTGTATATTTTTTACAAATTAAAGGCGAATCAGGTAGTATTATCGAAAAAATAATTATTCAGTAAATTTTGATGGCGACAAATTTTGATGAACTGGTATATGCACAGCGCAATTTTTTTTCAAGTAAAAAAACAATTCCTTATGCCTACCGAATTGAACAATTGAAAAAACTTGCGGATTTAATTCAGAGATACGAAAATCAATTTGTTGCAACATTATATCAGGATTTACATAAATCGAAATTTGAAGCTTGGGGTGCTGAGGTTGGTGTAGTAATAAATGAATTGAATTATTACATCAACCACCTGAAAAAGTGGATGTTACCATCCAAAATTAAAACACCTTTATTCCATTTCAGGAGCACCAGTTATATTCAACAAATACCCTATGGCAATACTTTAATTATTGCGCCATGGAATTATCCTTTTTTATTAGTGTTGCGACCATTAATTGGTGCATTAGCAGCTGGCAATACGGCAATCGTAAAACCTTCAGAAAATGCACCGGCAACAGCAGCTTTGTTGGAAGAAATGATTAATGAACATTTCGACAAATCATACTTGCATGTAATTAATACCGATGTTGCGGGAGCACAACAATTAATTCAACAAAAATTTGATTACATTTTTTTCACCGGCGGCGAATCAATCGGGAAAATCATTTATCAGGAAGCGGCTAAAAACCTTACTCCTGTTACATTAGAGCTCGGTGGTAAAAACCCGTGTATTGTAGACGAAACAGCACAACTCGATATTACCGCTGCCAGAATTACTTGGGGAAAATTTAGTAATTGCGGTCAAACTTGTGTTGCACCGGATTATATTTTGGTGCACAAAAATGTCCGCGAAGCGCTGATTCAAAAAATAATTGCGAACATAGAAAAATCATACGGAAAAGATGCGCAAAAAAGTCCCGATTATGGAAGAATTGTAAACACTTTTCATCATCAGCGTATTACCAAAATGATAACACCTGAAACTGTGATTTATGGTGGCCAAAATGATGTTAACGATAAATATTTTGCACCTACATTATTAAACATACAGGACCCACAACATGCTGCCATAATGCAACAGGAAATTTTTGGACCCGTTTTACCAATTATTACTTATACTGATATTAATGAAACATTTGATATTATTAACCAACATCCCAATCCATTAGTTGCTTATTTGTTTTCTAATAATACTGAGTTAATTAAAAAAGCAACTACTGAGATTAAAAGCGGAGATATGTCCATCAACGAAGCAGTTATTCATTTTGGTCAGCTCATGATGCCGGTTGGTGGTGTTGGCAATAGTGGCATTGGAAAAAGTCAGGGTAAATCTACTTACCTCACTTTTTCACATCCAAAAAGTGTAATGCAAAAAAAATTCTTTCCTGACTTACCGGTTCGATATCCGCCTTATTCTCAAAAACAATTAGCGCGATTAAAATTATTATTTCGTTATTTATTTACGAGATAAAAAAAATGCTGCTTTTTGTAGCCAGTTTTTATAAAGGGGGTATAAATTAAAGCTACCTCCTACCCGTTTTCTTTTCATAACTTCGCAACTTAAAATAATTGCATGCAGGAATTAGCAAAACGTATCGCCAATCTGAATGAATCAGCAACCATAAAGATGGCGCAGTTGACGCGGGAATTGAAGAGCCAGGGACGAGATATCATCGACCTGAGTTTGGGTGAGCCTGACTTTGAAACTCCTGAGCATATAAAAGCTGCAGCTAAAAAGGCTATTGACGACGGTTTTACCCATTATACACCTGTTGCCGGCTATTTAGATGTGCGCAAAGCCATAGCCGAAAAGTTTATGCGAGAAAACGGCCTGCTTTATACGCCGGAACAAATTGTCATATCTACCGGCGCTAAACAAAGCATCATCAATGCCGTGTTATGTCTCGTAAACCCTGGTGATGAAGTAATTCTGCCTACGCCATTTTGGGTTAGTTATTCTGCAATGGTGAAGCTGGCAGAGGGCAAAATAGTTGAAATACCTACCAGTATTGAGTCCGATTTCAAAATAACCCCTGAACAACTCGAAAAAGCCATAACCCCGAAAACAAAACTCATCATGTTTTCCTCCCCTTGTAACCCTACAGGGACAGTTTACACAAAAGATGAGCTAAAGGCTTTGGCAGAAGTGGTAGCTCGCCACGAAAATATATATATCATCAGTGATGAGATATACGAACATATCAATTTTACCGGCCAGCACGCCAGTATGGCTCAATTTGACTTTATATACGACAGAGTTATAACTGTAAACGGCTTGTCTAAAGCCTATGCCATGACCGGCTGGCGTTTAGGTTACATTGGTGCACCGCTGTGGATTGCCAAAGCTTGTGATAAAATTCAGGGGCAATATACATCGGCAACCTGCTCAATTACGCAAAGAGCAACAATTGCAGCACTTGAAGGTGATGTTGAAACTACCCTCACCATGAAAGCTGCTTTTTTACGCCGCCGTGATCTCGTGTTTCAAATGATGCAAAATATAAAAGGACTTAAATTCAACAACCCTCAGGGCGCTTTTTACTTTTTCCCTGATGTAAGCAATTATTTTGGCAAAACTTATAATGGTAATACCATCAACAATGCAGATGACATGGCCATGTATTTATTAAATGAAGGTAATTTATCGGTGGTTACCGGTAGTGCTTTCGGCGATCAAAACTGTATTCGTTTTAGTTATGCTACCAGCGATGATAAATTGGTAGAAGCGATGAAACGATTAAAAATTGCCTTAGAAAAATTAATCACACAAGAAATACCGGTTTCCTGATATCTTATGGCAAATGCAGCTGCAATAAAAAAAATGTTCTCCGGGTTTCGCCATATTCATGTAGCGATAATTGGCGATATTATGGTAGACAAATATGTATACGGTAATGTAGACCGCATTTCACCTGAAGCGCCAGTTCCCGTTTTGGATGTAAAACAAAAAGAAACTCGTCCGGGCGGTGCAGCTAATGTTGCCGTTAATATTAAAGCACTCGATGCCACACCTTATTTATTTTCTGTAATTGGGAACGAAAGTGAAGGTGATAATTTAATAGGTCTATTAAAATTAAAAGGAATTAATACCAAACATATCATTCGTTCCGAAAAGCGAATAACTACTGCAAAAACGCGTATCATTTCAAAAAATCATCAAATGATGCGTATTGATGAAGAAGATATCAGTGATTTAGATGAATCATTATCAAAAAAGTTGTTGCAGTCTATACTTAAATTTTTGCAAAACACACCTCCGGATGTATGTATTTTTGAGGATTACGATAAAGGTGTTTTAACACCGGAAATGATATCAAAAATTATACATATATGTAACCAATTAAATATACCTGTTATTGTTGACCCCAAAAAGAAAAACTTTTTTGCCTATCAACATTGCACGGTATTCAAACCAAATATTCGCGAAATAAATGAGAGTTTGCATACATCACTTCAATATGTAGATTTAACTTCATTAAATAATATCACCACATTATTACATCAGCAACTTACCCATAAAATTACACTCATCACTTTAGGTGATAAAGGCATTTATTTACGTGCCGGAAAAAAATCATCGATACAAAAAGCGCATGTACGTAATGTTGCAGATGTTAGTGGTGCAGGTGATACCGTAGTAAGTGTAGCTGCATTGTGTTTGGCTGCGGGTGCTGAGCCTTCCCAAATGGCCGCTATTGCTAATATAGCAGGTGGTTTAGTGTGCGAATCACCGGGCGTGGTATCAATCGATAAATCACAATTAATACAAGAGTGTATCGATTTATTATAAACAACATTTTATTTACTTCTTATTGCTTCAACAGGATTCATTCGTGATGCTGTAATTGCAGGAATAATTCCGGCAATAACACCAAGTGCAACCGATATCGATGTACCTATTAATACATTGCTCCATGATAAAATAAATCCGAAGCCTGTTGCTTTATCCGCAGCAAACATTACCAGCCAAACCAGAGCCAATCCAAATAAACAACCGATTAATGCTAATACAATTGCTTCAATTAAAAATTCAGTGAGAATGAGATAATTTTTTGCACCCAACGATTTTTTTATACCAATCACATTGGTGCGTTCTTTTACGCTCACAAACATAATATTGGCTATACCAAACCCACCAACAAGGATACTAAATCCACCGATAATAAACCCAACAATATTCAACATGCCGAATAAACTATCCAATGCATCTGCAGCAAGCGTAACCTCATTCACGGCAAAATCACTGGCTTCTGTCGGACGCAAATTGCGTGCATTCCGCATAATGGGATAAATTTCATCTTTTATTTCATCTGCTGTTATACCATCTTTCGGCCGAACTTCTATAACAGGGTCTATAAAACCACTTTTCATATCCACTACCCTGCGGATATAATTAAATGGAATAATAATGGAATTATCGTTGCTGATATCTATAATACTTTCCCCTTCCTTTTCTAAAACACCAATTACCTTCATTTTATACTGTCGGCCTGATACATTAAACCAGATATATTTTCCAACCGGGTCAATATTGGGGGGAAATAACTGACTGGCAACTTCAAATCCGATAATGGCAACTTCTGAACCCCCAACCGATTCGTTAGGAACAAAGTAGCGACCACCTTTAAAGTTGAGTGTATATATTTCATCGTAATTTTCTGTAACGCCGCTAATTGCTACATTTTGTAAATCGTTATCCAGGTATTTTACATTATCTGCAGTTAGCCATACTTCTACAGCTACCGCTTTTGCTTTGGTAAGTTTTTCGTTGAGGAGTTTATATTCGTCATAACTCATGGTAGGTCGTTTGATATAATCCCACCAGGCATATTCTTCATTATTAAACTGCCAGGGCCAACGCTGAATGTAAATCATATTGGTTCCCAGCTTGTCCAACCCACTTTCCATGTTCCGCTTAAGCGAGTCAACCGCGCTTAATACCGCTATAATACAGAATATCCCTATCGATACCCCGAACAACGACAAGAAGGTTCTGAGCTTGTTATTTCTCAGTTCCTGCATCACTTGCGGGAAGGTTTCAGACAAGGTTCGAAAAAATACACTCATTGTGCCTCAAAGATATTTTATTGTTTCCATTGAATTAGTTATAGTTTGGTTAATTTTGCACCCGCTCTGTTGATTTTCTGCAGATGCATAATTAAAACCCGTAAGTTTTATATGAAACTAAGCAAATTTAATTTTGAACTCCCTAAAGACATCATTGCTCAACACCCTACACCCGAGCGCGACGAATCTAAATTGATGGTAGTGCACCGTAAAACCGGTAAAATTGAACACAAAATGTTCAAAAACATTCTCGATTATTTCAGCGAACACGATGTAATGGTACTTAACAACACCAAGGTTTTCCCGGCACGATTATACGGTCGTAAAGAAAAAACCGGTGCTAAAATTGAAGTATTCATGCTCCGTGAATTAAATCGCGAAATGCATTTATGGGATGTGTTGGTTGATCCGGCACGTAAAATCCGTGTGGGTAACAAATTGTATTTTGGTGATGACGACATGTTGGTTGCCGAAGTAGTGGATAATACCACCTCAAGAGGTCGCACTATCCGTTTCTTACATGACGGCACTGCTGAAGAATTGCGTAAAATTTTGGAAATAATGGGGGAAACACCGCTTCCAAAGAATATCAAACGCAAACCGGATGAAGAGGATAAAGAGCGTTACCAAACCGTTTTCGCTAAACATGAAGGAGCCGTGGCAGCGCCAACTGCGGGTATGCACTTTAGCCGCGAGTTAATGAAACGCCTCGAAATTAAGGGGATTAATTTCGCTGAATTGACACTCCACGTTGGTTTAGGCACATTTAGAAGTATTGATGTGGAAGATTTATCGAAACATAAAATGGATGCCGAATACTTTAAAGTAGACCAAAAATGTGTTGAAGTAGTAAACAAAGGTTTAGATGAAAACCGCCGAATTTGTGCTATCGGAACTACCAGTATGCGTGCATGCGAAAGCGCTGTTGCAGCTACCGGAAGATTAAAAACTGAAGAAGGCTGGACAAATTTATTTATTCATCCTCCTTACGATTTCACTATTTGTAATTCTATGGTTACCAATTTCCACCTTCCTAAAACCAGCTTGGTTATTATGGTGGCTGCTTTTATGGGTTACGATTTAACTATGGAAGCCTATAAATTGGCAATGAAAGAAAAATATCGCTTCTTCTCTTACGGAGATGCTATGCTGATAGTAGATTAATTTGTATGAAAAGACTACACCAAAAAAAAATCCTGCAATTGCAGGATTTTTTTTTGGAATACGTTTAACGGTTTGTTTCAATATTCGTCCTCATTAAAGTAAAAGTCGTCATGTGTCGGGTAGTCACTCCAGATGTCTTCAATCCCTTCATAAAATTCACCCTCATCCTCAAGTTCCTGTAAGTTCTCAATAACTTCAATAGGAGCTCCCGAACGAATGGCATAATCAATCAATTCATCTTTTGTTGCCGGCCATGGCGCATCTTCAAGATATGAGGCGAGTTCAAGTGTCCAATACATATTAACCTGTTTTTTAATTAGGGCGCAAAAATAGATTTTTTTTAATCTTTTGCAAGTACCAATATGAACAAATTGTGCTTATATCAAAAATAATTTACAATCAGCCCCTAAATATGCCGCATATTAAGAAAAATTATAGGTTTTGCTGTGGAAAATTAACCTCTCGGGCGCCAGGTTATCTCTTCAACATCCAAATCGCGAGCTATTTTGCGCGATAAAACAAAGAGGTAATCGCTCAATCTATTGAGGTAAGTAATTATCATTGGCTCAACTTGCTCATTTTCAGCCAAATGCACCACTATACGTTCAGTTTTTCTGCAGATAACTCTCGCTAAATGGCAAAACGACACCGTAGTATGCCCTCCGGGAAGTATAAAATTCTGTAAAACAGGCAATTTGAGCTCCATGGTATCAATCTGTTCCTCCAAAAAGGTGATATCGCTTTCCTTGAGGTCTGGAATGGCCATTTTCGACTTATTGGGGTCAGATGCAAGTGCTGCGCCAATAGTAAACAGCCTGTCCTGTATCTCATTTAACACATTTTTATACCCTGTATCAATTTGCTGGTCGGCAATTAATCCAATATATACATTGAGCTCATCCGTCGAACCATAAGCATCTACGCGAATATGGTGCTTAGGAACCCTAGTTCCTCCTATTAATGAAGTTTCACCACCGTCACCCTTTTTGGTATAAATTTTCATAGCGCAAAGGTAATAGATTTGTTTT
>DAORKJ010000062.1:0-22803 GCA_035439505.1 Chitinophagales bacterium | reverse complement strand
CTTTATACCATTGATAGGTACAACCTGCAACCGCAACTTCGGTTAATACCACACTCCCACCGGCACAAAAAGTTGTTGGGCCTCCGGCAGAAATACTTGCGTTAGGGTTTTTAATTACGTTGACGAAAATGGGAGTAGATTCTGCTGTACCGCATGCGCTTGTGGTTACGCAAGAATAATTTCCTTTTGTTGTAACATTATATGTTACGCTTGTTGCACCTGGAATATTTGAGCCATTCTTTTTCCATTGTACAGTTGCACCTGAGTAGGTAGCAGTGAGCAACACGTTGCCGCCTTGACAAAATGTAATTGGTCCACCTGCGGTGATGGAAATTGTTTCGGTGATGTCATCGTCGATGAGGCCGTTGCAGTTGTCGTCGAGGGAGTTGCAGGTTTCGGGAACAGGTGCGCAGGCTGGGGCTTCTAATTTCAGCACCCAGTAATCATAAGAACCAATTATTGGTTCTGTTTTATCACCCGAAATATATGACCATGACGAACCCCCTAAAATAAATCCACCATCTGTAGTTTGCTGTATGGCAGTAAATTTTTCAATATCATCTCCCCCAATTGTATTATCCCATTCTTTTAGCCCGCTGTTATTCAGTTTTACTACCCAATAATCCTGACCCCCATTAAAGTTTATTTCAGATTTATCAAAAGAAATTCCAGACATAGAATTCCCTCCTAAAATATAACCAGAATCTGCAGTCTGTTGAACAGAATACAAATAATCTTCGCTACTTCCTCCTAAAGAATTTTGCCATTCGATTAAGCCACTATTATTAAGTTTCACAACCCAATAATCATAACTACCCAGTGAACTTTCAGACTTATCTCCACTCAATCCAGATTGGGAATATCCTCCCAAAATATATCCACCATCAAATGTTTGTTGAACACAACGTAAATAATCATTATTACTACCTCCTATTGTGTTTTGCCATTCTATTTCGCCGATATTATCTAATTTCAAAACCCAATAATCATAGTTATAAGGTACACCTACCATATTCTCAGTTTTATCTCCAGAAATACTAGAATTAGACTCACCTCCTATAATGTAGCCACCGTCTGAAGTTTGTTTTATAGAATATAAATAATCATAGCCGTTCCCACCAATGGTGTTCTGCCATTCAATACTACCTAAACTGTTCAATTTCACAACCCAATAATCAAAACCTCCTTGTGATACTTCGGTTTTATCACCTGAAATTCCAGACCATGCATATCCGCCAAGTATATATCCACCATCTGCTGTTTGGTGGAGGCATGTTAAAAAATCTAATGCTATTCCACCAATCGTATTTTGCCATTCAATTACACCGCTATTGTTGAGTTTAACTACCCAATAATCATATTCCATAGCTGGCTCAGTTTTATCATCAGATATTCCAGACCAAGAGTAACCACCCAAAATATAACCCCCATCAGAAGTTTGTTGTACAGCAAGAAGCAAATCATTATCATTACCCCCAATCGTATTTTGCCACTGAATACTCCCCGCATTATTTAGTTTCAACACCCAATAATCAGCATTTCCTTGTGTTGGTTCAGTTTTATCGCCATTCTTACCAGAATAAGAGTATCCTCCTATTATATACCCGTCATCAGTGGTTTGACTAATAGATTGTAAATAATCTCCACCTGTACCTCCAATTGTATTTTGCCATTCAATACCAGGTGCCTGTCCAAATGATTTTAAACAAATCATCATTAAAAGGATTGCTAATTTGGATGATTTATTTTTTTTATTTTTCATTTTTTTTATTTGGGATTTTTATTGTTTAACAAATTTCTGCGACACCGAATTAATACCATCTTCCATTTTAATAAAATAAATACCGGAAGCGATGCCCTGTAAATCGATGGTGATATAATTTTCAGATGTGATAATTGTTTTTACAATTTGGCCAAGTGCATCTGTTATATAAATTGTTTTTTCAGTTGAAAAATCTGTTTCAATTGTGATGAAATTATTGGCCGGGTTTGGATAGAGCGAAAAAGTATTTTCGATAAGATTATCTCCTGCCTCGCCGGCAGGCAGGCCTTCCCTACACGGCACACTCACCGCAATCGCATTAGAATTTTTATAACAACCTGTAACAGCTTTGGTAACACGACATTTATAATTACCTGAGGTAGTTGCTGTATACGTTAATGAAGTTGCACCTGCAATTGGTGTTGCGCCTTTATACCATTGGTAAGTACATCCTGCAACCGCAACTTCGGTTAATATTACGCTGCCACCTGCACAAAATGTTGTTGGGCCTCCGGCAGAGATTGTCGCATTGGGATTTTTATTTTCAGTGACAACTATTGCTGCCGATAATGTTGTATCACAATCGCTAAATGTTTCACAAGTATAGGTTCCAGTTTTTGAAGCCGTAATAGAAGGTGAAGTTGCACCAGGTATATTTATTCCATTCCTTTTCCATTGTACTGTTGAACCGGAGTATGTTGCATTTAAAATAACAGAACCCCCAGTGCAAAATGATGTAGAACCAGTTGGAGAAATAATTATTGTTTCTGTTATTTCCCCTTCATCAATTAATCCATCACAATCATCGTCGAGGTGGTTGCACAATTCAGCCTCACCTACGGTGCAGAAAGGTAAGAGTTTTATAACCCAAAAGTCAAATGATCCAATGTTTGCGGCTGTTTTATCGCCGGAAATTCCACCGTATGATGTCCCTCCAATAATATAACCTCCGTCAGCAGTTTCTTGTACAGAACTATTAAGGTAGTCATCCCCATAAGGCCATGGACCAGCAGATCCGATGGTATTTTCCCATTGAATGATTGTTCCTGTATAATCGAGTTTCACGATCCAAAAATCCCATCCGTATTCTCCGCCTGAGAAATTATTTTCAGATTTATCAGTGCTTGTTCCGCTGTTTGAATATCCACCAATGATATAACCACCCTCTGCTGTCTGAAAGACACTAACGCATTCGTCATTTTCAGTGCCTCCAATAGTATTATCCCAAACAATATTTCCGGATCCGTTCAATTTAATTATCCAATAATCCTTCCATTCGCACCAACCTGTAATATTGTTTTCAGATTTATCGGCAGAAATGTTTGAGCATGAACTTCCTCCTAAAATATATCCACCATCGCTAGTTTGACTAACAGAAATTAAAACATCTTCACCACTGCCACCGATTGTATTCTGCCAGGTAATAAAACCAGAGCTATTTAATTTCACAACCCAATAATCACCTGCACCTTTGCTTGCTTCTGTTTTATCACCTGATACTCCTGAAGTTGAATACCCACCTAAAATATAACCTCCATCTGAGGTTTGTTGCAATGAAGTTAAATCGTCAGTAGAACTTCCCCCAATAGTATTTTGCCATTCAATGTTCCCTGAACTATTTAGTTTCAATACCCAAAAATCATAGGTGCTGAAGTCACCAATTGAGGCCTCTGTTTTATCCCCTGAAATTCCAGAAAATGATCTTCCTCCAATTAGGTATCCACCATCTTCAGTTTGATCCAAGCAAGTATAGTAATCGTACCAATTCCCTCCGATCGTATTTTCCCAAACAATATTTCCCGATGCATCCAATTTTACAATCCAAAAATCCGGTCCACCAAAGTTGATTTCTGTTTTAACGCCAGATATCCCCGAAGAGGAATAGCCGCCTGCTATATAACCACCATCACTCGTTTGGTTAATTGTGATTAGCACGTCGTCAGCACTTCCTCCAATCACATTTTGCCATTCAATATTTCCTGTTAGATCTAGTTTAATGATCCAGTAATCAAATCCACCGTATCCCTCTTCAGTTTTATCACCGCTAATTCCAAATGCACTTCTGCCACCCAAAATATATCCGCCATCAGTAGTTTGTTCAATGCTGTATAAAGTTTCGCTTAAACTTGAACCAATGGTTTTCTGCCATTCAATTGCAGGAGCTTGGGAAAAGGAGCAAGGAATGAGGAGCAAGGAGATAAAAAATTGTATAATGAAATTTTTCATAAGAAATATTTAAATTATCTACCTATTGGATAATTAATTTTTGTTCAAATTGTAAATTGTTGTTGAATATTTTCACTAAATAAATTCCTGATGGTTGATTTTCAAATTGAATTAATTCACTTATAATTCCATCAGTATTATTTATTTTTATTGAATAAATAATTTGACCTAGTTGATTATATATTACAAGATTAGAATTTGAATTGCTATTTAATTCTGCAGAAATTGTAAAACTATTTTTTGTCGGATTCGGATAAATAGAAAATAAATTATTCTCTTCTATTAATTCCCCTTCCCTACAAGGCACACTTACCGCAATCGCATTAGAATTTTTAAAACAACCTGTTGCAGTTTTGGTAACACGACATTTATAATTACCGGCTGTAGTTGCTACATATACATTAGATGTTGCACCTGCTAATGGTGTTGCACCTTTATACCATTGATAAGTGCTGCCACCTACAGGCATTTCGGTTAATGTAACTGACCCACCGGCACAAAATGAAGTTGGACCTCCTGCTGTTATCGAAGCTTTCGGATTTTTGTTAACAGTAACTGTAATACTGTTAGAAATAGCTGTATTACATATACTTGTCGTTTCACATGTATAATTACCCGTTGTACTTGCAAAATAAGTAGATGCCGTTGCACCGGAAATATTTATACCGTTTTTCTTCCATTGTAAAGATGTTCCAGAATGTGTTGCATTTAATACAACATTTCCCCCCTGGCAAAATGTAGTAGGTCCTGTTGCTATGATTGAAATTGTTTCAGTAACATCTTCATCTACAATAGCATCACAATCGTCATCAATTCCATTACAGGTTTCTGCAAATGCATAACATCCGGTACCTTCTAATTTCATAACCCAATAATCTGCATCACCATACGCATCCTCTTCCTTATCGCCTCCTGCATTACTATATGAATAACCACCAACAATAAATCCCTCATCAGCAGTTGCTCTGATAGCATTTACATAATCGCCGCTTGTTCCGCCAATTGTAGATTGCCAAATAATACTTCCGGAATTATTTAATTTTAAAATCCAATAATCCCAAGAACCATTATTTGCTTCAGTTTTATCGCCACTAATTAAACTTTGAGAATATCCGGCTACAGCATAACCACCCTCGCTGGTTTGATCGATGGCATTTACAAACAACAAATCACTTCCTGAACCACCTATTGAATTTTGCCAGGTAATATTTCCACTGTTATCTAATTTAACTATCCAATAATCGTTTCCGCCATTGGTAGCTTCAGTTTTATTTCCTGAAACACCACTATCGGAAATTGCTGCTGCTATTGAACCACCATCAGCAGTTGGAATAACAGAATAAACGTATTCTGCACCTGTTCCACCAATTGTTTTATTCCAAATTACAGTTCCTGAAGCGTCTAATTTTACAATCCACATGTCGATACTACCTATTAATGCTTCGGTTTTATCGCCACTTATTCCACTGGTAGATGTTCCACCTAAAATAAATCCACCATCAGCTGTTTCATGAGCAGAATAAAGATTGTCGAACATAACTCCGCCAATATCATTTTGCCATTGAATATTGCCATTCCCATCTGTTTTAATTACCCAATAATCGGAATTACCAACTCTGTTTTCAGTTTTATCACCACTTATTCCGCTGTCGGAGGTTCCGGCAAGAATAAATCCGCCGTCGGAAGTTGGTTGGGCATTATACAACTGGTCATTCCCTGTGCCGCCATAACTTCTGTCCCATTGCACAATACCGTCTGAATTTAATTTGACAATCCAATAATCATATCCCCCTTTATTACTTTCCGATTTATCGCCCCAGCCACCGCCACTCAAAGATTGTCCGCCTAAAATAAATCCTCCGTCTGCTGTTTCTTCAACTGAATAAAATCTGTCAAAATTTCCACCGCCTACGGTATTTTCCCATTCCACATTTCCGAGTGCATTTACTTTAACAATCCAGTAATCATCACCACCATAATTGATTTCACTTTTGTATCCTGTGGAATTACCATCGGAATAACCTCCCATGATATAACCTCCATCGGAAGTTTGAACAATTGAATTTAAAAAATCGTAACCTGCACTACCAATGGTTTTCTGCCATTGGATGGCAGGTGCTTGTGCTGATGCCGTTTGAATTGCTGCCGTTATACCTAGGGTAAACAGGAGCGGCTTTAAAAACTGAGAAGCGTGTTTCATTTATTGTTTTTTTTTATTTTAGATTATTGTTTTATTAGTTGTATTGCCTGGACATTTTCATCCAGTATCATTGTTATGATGTAAAATCCTGAAGGTATATCACTAATATCTACCATTTCAGAAGAACCTGTGATATTTAATTGTTTAACGATGGCACCGGTCATGTCACAAATTGTAATTACGCCGTTTTCATAAACTGTAGCGATATCAATTGTGATAACTTCATTCGCCGGGTTCGGATACACCTCTATGAATGAACGTTCATTCATAGTTGCTTCACGTAATGGTAAAGTGGTAAAATTGTTTAATGCAGTAAATTCACCAAATTCACCATCCAGGCATTTTGTTCTGATTTTGTATTCGTAGGTAGTTTCAGGTGTTAATGATTTTAATACTTTAGAATTTGTTGTCGTTGTTTTTTTCAACCAGGTTGGTGAACCAACAGGACGATACCAGATTTGGAATAATTCGATACTAGGAATTGGGTTCCAATGCACTGTGGCTTTAATTGCCGTGATATTATCAGCAAAAGCACCAAAAGGAACAGGACAAATTTCAGGAAGTAATTTGATATTCCAAAAATCGATACCACCAAAACCGGCAACCGTTTTATCGCCATTTACATTTGTGCTGCTGTAACCACCTAACATGTAACCGTTATCGCTGGTTACCTGCACATCAACCAAATTATCGCTTTTATTTCCACCGATAGTATTATCCCAGGTTATTACACCGAGTTCGTCGATTTTTACTAACCAGTAATCATCTAAACCCATTGATGCTTCTGTTTTATCGCCACTTAACGGGCTGGCAGAAGTTCCAGCGATCATATATTCACCATCGCTGGCTTGCATTACTTTATTTACGATATCGGAACCGGTTCCACCTATGGTATTTTGCCATTCGATATTTCCCGAAACATCTAATTTAATTACCCAATAATCGTTACCGCCTACAGCAGCTTCTGTTTTATCACCACTGATTGCAGAGTTAGATTTTCCACCAACGATATAACCACCATCTCCTGTTTGAACAATACTTGCAGGAATATCTTCACTGCTGCCACCAATGGTATTTTGCCATTCGATATTTCCGCTGCCGTCTAATTTTAAAATCCAATAATCGTTTCCTGCAGCAGCTTCCGTTTTATCGCCGCTGATACCACTTGTTGATGAACCTGCAACAATATAACCACCATCACTTGTTAAACTGATATCAAATAAATTATCAGAGCCACTTCCGCCGATGGTATTATCCCACTCGATATTTCCGAATGCATCTAATTTTACAATCCAGTAATCGATAAAACCCTGACCGGCTTCAGATTTATCGCCGCTTAGTCCGCTGTCGGAATACCCACCTGCAATATATCCCCCATCAGGCGTTTGATGTATGATGTGTAAATAATCATATGCATCACCACCGATAGTATTTTCCCATACAATATTTCCTGAAGCATCTGTTTTTACAATCCAGAAATCCTGAGCGCCATTTTTATTTTCCGATTTATCGGCAGTGCTATCACTAAAAGAAGTACCACCTAAAATATATCCGCCATCAGCTGTTGGTTCCACATTATTTAAATAATCGTTTTGTGTTCCGCCGATTACATTTTGCCAAACAATATTTCCGGCGCTATCGGTTTTGATTATCCAATAATCGTAAAGGCCAATTTTGTCCTCCGATTTATTACCATTAATTCCGCTATTTGAATAGCCGCCAATAATATATCCGCCATCTGCAGTTTGGCGTGAAGAGGTCAAATAATCGGAAGCGGTTCCTCCATAAACTCCCTGCCACTCAATGCCGGGAGATTGAGCGTTCATTAATTTATTGTTGAATAACAATGTTGTGCTTAACATGACAGTTAAGACTTTTCCTGCGTGTTTTGTCTGAAACATAGTTGAACGTTATTGATGAATAAACTGAATAGTCTGTATTGTGTTTGAATTTTTTATTGTGATATAATACATACCGGAAGGTAGTGATGATACATCCAGTAATTGTTCGTTGCTATTTGATATGCATATAATTTGTTGCACTAGTTTTCCAGTTACATCTACAATTTGTAATTGTGTTTGCCCGGAGAAATTGCCGGTAATTACTAATTCATTTATGGCAGGATTTGGATAAACCTGATAATCAGTTTCAAGTAAATCAACAGCTGTTCTAAAAGGTAAAGTGGTGAAATTATTTACTGCAGAAAATTCACTGTATTCACCAGGGTTACAACTGGTTCTTATTTTATATTCATAAGTACTTGCAGGCAACAAAGATTTTATTGTTTTTACATTTGTTGGTGCCGATTTTTTCAGCCATGCACCGCCACCAATTGGTCGATACCAAATTTGATAGGATTCCGCAGCGGTGATATTATCCCAATGTATTGTTGCTTTATTTGGTGTAATATTATCCGCATATAATCCAACAGGTGCCGGACAAACTTCAGAAACAAGTTTAATTACCCAAAAGTCCGAGCTGGCTCCGCCAACATTCGCTTCTGTTTTATCGCCTGAAACAGTTGAATAACTTTGAGAGGCAATTACCACTCCTCCATCATTAGCTAAAACCATTTCAGCTGGAAAATCATAACTATCGCCACCCATACACTTTTCCCATAATTTTACGCCATTGGTAGTAATTTTTATTACCCAAATGTCATAAGTGCTTGCGTAGGTATTAGTTGTTTTATTTCCGCTAATTTGCGAATTTGAATTGCCAAGTAATAATATATTGCCATCAGTAGACAGCATTACACTTGCAGGGTAATCTTCCCCATCACCGCCATAAATGGTATCCCATAAAGCATTACCGTCTTCATCTAATTTAATCAGCCAAAAGTCGTTATAATTCATAACGCCAAATGCATTATCTGATTTATCGGCAGACATGTTGGATTGGGATGCACCAAGTATCATATAACCACCTTCGGGTAATTCGATAACATCGCGCATATAGTCACTAATTGTTCCGCCAAAAGAATTTTCCCATTGAATATTACGAGCTGCATCCAATTTAATAACCCACAAATCATTTCCACCATGATTAATTTCTGTTTTATCGCCACTTATTCCGGATAAAGATGAAGCACCAATTAATAATCCTCCATCTGAAGTTATTTCCATTTCAACAAATCGGTCGGTAGAAGATCCACCAATTACTTTTTGCCAAATTACGTTACCTAAATTATCGATTTCAACCAGCCAGATATCATGATTAGTAGAAGGTATTGTTTTATCGAAATCGGCGGGTGAATAAGAAGTCCCACCTAAAATATAAGTTCCGGATGCCGTTTCTTCAATGTCGTATAATTCATCACTTTTAGTTCCACCAATCGTATTTTCCCATAGGATATTGCCATCTAAATCTAATTTCACTACCCAATAATCTCCATAACCGGCACCACCGATTCTGTTTTCAGATTTATCGACGCTGATATCTGAATCGGACCATCCGCCTAATAAATATCCACCATCAGAAGTTTCGATTAAACTGCGTAAATCTTCCGATTTATATCCACCAATGGTATTATCCCAGACAACATTACCGGAGGCATCAATTTTTACTACCCAATAATCGTAAGAAGCAGCAATACCTAAATTATTTTCTGTTTTATCTCCGGAAATAAATGAATTCGAATTGCCAATTAATAGAAATCCACCATCGCTTGTTGCAAGAGCGTTATAACATAAGTCTGCAGAGTTACCGCCAATCGTATTCTGCCATTCGATATCCGGTGCTTGGGCAAATATGTTTGCACTACAATATGTCAATATTAAAATGAGGGATAATTTTCTCATACATTTATTTTTAATTTTTAATAAAATGCGTGGTGTTTTGTCCATTTGCATTTTGCAATAAAACGCTATACATACCCGCAGGTAAATTGCTGATATTAATTTCTAATACTGTTGCTGTAGTATTCACTTGCATCACATTATTTCCAACTGCATCAATAATGGTAATGGTATTTTCACCAATAAAATTGGTTAGGATAACAATATTTTGATTAGCCGGATTTGGATAAACAGTCAATTCATTTTGGGAGTCGCTAATATTTTCCTTGCAGGTAATACTCACCGGTATTGAATTAGAACTTTTATAACAACCGGTTGCTATTTTGGTGACGTAACATTTATAATTTCCGGGTGTAGATGCCACATAAGCTGTTCCTGTTGCGCCAAGTATTAAACCTCCGCCTTTATACCACTGATAGGTGCAACCTGGTACTGGTGTGACATTTAATGTTACACTTCCACCTGCACAAAACGAGGTAGGTCCCGCCGCTGTAATTACTGCACTTGGATTTTTATTAATAGTAACATTAACAGCAGTGGAAGTTGCCTCACCACAGTCATTGGTTGTTACGCAACTATACATACCTGCTTTATTTGCGGTATAATTCATACTTGTTGCTCCTGTAATATTTGCCCCATTGCGCTGCCATTGGATATCATCACCATTGTAATCAGCAGTAAATGTTACTGTATTTCCCTGACATATAGTTGTAGGGCCTAAAGGTATTGCAGTAGCATAAATTATCACACCATCATCAATTATTCCATTGCAATCGTCATCAATTGCATTACACACTTCTTCAGTTGGTGTACAATTAGCAACTAATTTTATTGCCCAAAAATCGGCGATACCATAAAATGGTGTCGTTTTATTTCCTGATATGGGCGACATAGAAGTGCCGGAAATAATAATTGATCCATCAGGTGTAATATCTAGTCCACCGGATAAATCTTCACCATTTCCACCAATTGTTTTTTGCCAAATTAAATTACCGCTGTTATCTAATTTTAAAATCCAATAATCGCCATAAGAAAATCCGCCGTAGGTAGCCTCGGTTTTATCTCCGGAGATACCTGAAGGTGTATAACCTGCAATTACATAACCATTATCTGATGATTGATGTATTCCGGTTAAAACATCACGTCCTGTGCCGCCAATAGTATTTTGCCAGGTGATGTTTCCTGATGCGTCTATTTTTACCACCCAATAATCATCAGAGCCTAAATTTGCTTCTGATTTATCGCCGCTAATTCCTGAAGATGAATAACCTCCTAATAAATAACCGCCGTCGTTGGTTTGAATAACATCGCTTAAAGCATCCATATCACTTCCACCGATGGTATTTTGCCAGGTTATTGTGCCTGTTGAAGTTAATTTCATAATCCAGTAGTCGTAAGCCCCATTGGAATTTTCAGTTTTATCGCCTGAAGCGTTAGATATTGAAGACCCGCCAACAATGTAACCTCCGTCACTAGTTTGGCGAATAGTCACTAACATGTCAGTACCACTTCCACCAATTGTTTTTTGCCAGCTGATATTGCCTGAAGCATCCAATTTTAAAATCCAGAAATCGTCGAGGCCCTTGCTAGCGGTGGTTTTATCGCCATTAACTCCGCCCGAAGAAAAACCACCCACAATATAACCTCCATCGCTGGTGGGATGAAGAGAGGTGCACATATCATTTTTATTGGTACGGAGCGAATTTTGCCATTCAATTGTGCCGGTGCTGCTGAGTTTGAGCACCCAATAATCCTGTTCACCCAAGTTGCTTTCCGTTTTATCGCCGGAAATGCCCGAGCTGGAGTAACCACCGATAATGTATCCACCATCAGGTGTTTGGTGCGCATCGTATAACACATCGTAAGCAGAACCGCCGATAGCATTTTGCCATTCAATAGTGCCATTGGCGTCCGTTTTTACTACCCAAAAATCGGTTGCGCCGTTGGAGTTTTCCGTTTTGTTACCTGTGATAGAAGAATAAGAATCCCCGGCAAAAAAATATCCGCCGTCGCTGGTGCTGAGCGCTACATTCATGAAATCGGCTTCGGTTCCGCCGTAGGATTGCTGCCATTCGATGGCGGGTGCTTGAGCGGATATATCAATATTAGGTCCTAATAGGAAAAGAATAAAAATTGGAGTACAAAAGCTGAGGAGCAGTTTACGCATAGTTGTGTGTTTTGTTAATAAAAAATTACCCATTTCCCACAAAGTGCTAATGCAGAAAACATGGGGTGTTTCAGTACTAAAAATAACCAACCAAACCCTTATCACCAAAAATTATCATAAAATATTGGGTGTTTTGTGACAAATGCCTAAAAAGTAATTGGTTTTCAGGCGTTCCTGCCGGTTTAATTCTACGTTAATTTCATTGTTTTCCACAAGCTTTTTTTACTAATTCATTCAAATTATTCAACTTTGAGCCAATGAGGAAAATTTTATCTGTTTTATGTTTGGTTTTGGCAGCATTTTTTGTTGATGCTCAAACCGCAACTTTATCAGGTAAAGTTACCGATGCCGGCACCGGCGAAACCCTTCCCGGCGTAAATATTATTCTCACCGGAACTACCATGGGTGCCATTTCCGATTTCGACGGAAATTACGTGGTAGCTGATATTCCTCCCGGGGAGTACAATGTGCAGTTTACCTACATCGGTTACGAAAAAACAGTTTTTACCGCTCAAAAATTCAGCGCCGGGGAAAAGAAAAAATTGGATATTGCCCTAAAATCTACAGTGCTCACTTTTGATGAAGCAGTAGTAATTGTTGGTGAAAAACCTTTGGTTGATGTAGAAGATGCTAAAACAGGTTCCACACTTACTGCCAAAGAAATTGAATTACAACCGGTGCGACAAATTCAGAGTGTAATTAATATGCAAACCGGTGTTGTCCAGAGTTCCGATGGGGTGCATATTCGAGGAGGAAGAAGTTATGAAACCGGATTTTATATCGACGATGTTTCCGCACGCGACCCATTGAGTGGAACAGGGTTTGGAATTGACATCGGGACTAATAGTATTTCCAAAATTGACGTAACTACCGGTGGTGCAGGTGTGGAATTTGGGAATGCTACTGCAGGTATTGTAAATACGCAGACTAAATCAGGTGATGATAAATTTGAATTTAACGCCGGATATAAACGCGATAATTTCGGATTTAATAAAAATGCCGGCAGCACTTGGAATCAGCAGGTAATGGAAATGGGCATGGGTGGTCCGTTAGCTTTTAAAAAGAAACTGACATTTTATACAACACTTAAAACGAATTTCAGCGATACGTTTATTCCAAACTCCCCAAATGGAGAAGGCGCCGCTGCTGAGCAGGTAGTTTCATCCCTTTATCCCAATACACAGTGGTCGCCCTACCAAGATAACCGCTGGGCAGGTATGTTGAAATTGGATTATAAATTTGACCCTAAGCGCAGACTGAGTTTTACCTATTTAAAAAGTATTACCATTAATCAGGATTATAATATGTTGCGCGTTACAGGCAATGATGTAAGTTTTAATCCAGGTTATCAGTTTTTATTCGCTTTACAACCGGATAATGCCAATACTTATACCCATGATACCAATCTCGAAACAATCAAGTGGAGTCAAACCATTAGTAATACATTTAGTTATCAGATAACAGGTTCACGATTGTATGTAAAATTACGCGCAGATGCTAATGGTGCACCATGGAGACCTGATGTGGTGAATACAGAGTTTGACCCTGAAAGTATTGTTACCTACCCTGCAACTGTATTTAACCCTGACGACAGTATTGTTTTTGTAAATCCTGGTCCCGGTTTATACAATAATGGTGGTATTGCAACACTATGGCATGACCATTATGTGTTGGAATATACCATTCGTGCATCTGCAAATGTTTATTCGAAAGACACACGCAATAAATTATTTTTCGGGACAGAATTAAAACCACAGGAATATCAGTGGATAGATATTACCAGACCATGGATAGGTGCACCAATACAATTAGCAGACGGCAGCTATTCACAATCGTATCGTTTGGGAGATATTAGTGATGTGTGGAAAGTAAATCCATTATCGGGCGCATTATTTATTTCCGATAAATTAAAATACTTGGGATTAATTGCTGAAGCCGGTTTGCGTTTAGAATATTGGTTTCCGGGAAAATTTTTGGATGATGCTGTAGCCGACTCCACCACTACCATCGCACCAGCATTTAGAGATGCTTATTATAGCGACAGTTACGGATTAGGAGAACGCCGTTTTAAAATGCGTTTATTACCAAAATTTTCTGCTTCGTTTCCGATTAAAGAAAATCAGGTATTATTTTTTAATTATGGACACAGCACAGTAATGCCGCATCCGAGTTATGTATACACCGGAATGGACCCTTATTTTGCTGATAGAAGTACATTAGGATTTATTGGTAATCCTGATTTAAATCCTGAAGTAGATATTGCTTATGAATTAGGCTTAAAATCGTCCATCACTTCTAACGATGCCATTAATGTTACTGCATTTTGGAAAGATAAATATGATTTTATCACATCGAGTACTATTTTAATTGAAGATGTAACAGGCAGAGAAGTAGCGCGAACCATTCGAATTAATTCCGATTATGCACGTGTTCGAGGCATTGAAATTGCATATTTAAAACGCATACAAAAATGGTTTAGCGGAAGTATTTCTTTGAGTTACAGTATTGCTACAGGCCAGAGTTCATCAGCATCTGAGGCTTTAGGAGATATTTTGGCGACAGGAAATTCAGAAACATCGGTGGAAACACCATTAGCCTGGGACAGTCCGATAGATGCTAAAACCTACGCGATATTTTTATTGGATAATACTACCGGATTATTCAATAAACCATGGATAAATAAAATGACATTATATACCGAGGCCATTTATCGCACCGGAAAAAGATATACGCCTTATGCCTTAAAAGGAACAGAAGCAATTTCTGGCAGACCAATTTATGAAATTGTTTCTGACCCTGAGAAACGATACAGTGAAATTGGAGCCAGCAATTTTTGGTTGAATATTACGTATAAGAAATGGTGGGATTTAAAAACCACGCAACTGGCATTTACATTAGAAATAACGAATGTGCTGAATACATTAAATACCGCCATCGTAAATCCTGTAACCGGTGAAGCTTACCAATATGGCGACCCGGTTCCAAGTGAATGGCGCGACCCGTCATTTATTGACCCACGCGATCCGCGATCATACGGGACACCACCTGATAATCCAGCAAGATATTACGAACAACGGCATATTTTGGCCGGTTTGAGCTGGAAATTTTAAACAATTAATTCAAATTATTGATTAGTTTTGATAACGCTTTCAGGCGGATTATTAAATTTATAATAGGCATTATATCAATAATTGAATTACAATGAAAAAAATAATTACTCCTCTCCTGTTTAGCCTTTTTTATTTATTCTCCAATAATCTAACTGCACAATTATGCAACGATATTCCTATTTCACTGGTTGGTGCACCATTCAACCTTGTAGCAAGTGATGTTATCAGCTATGGCGACAGCATGTTAACTTTTGAACTCAAAAATCAACATCCCACCCAATTTTTTGCTTATCCTCAAGCGAAATTAGTTGCATTAGCACCATTACCACCCGGCATGTCGTTAGCTACGGTAAATTTAGACTGGATGGTATTTGCTTCTGCTTGGAATGTCGACTCTGTTGCTCTTGTCCGCATTTATTACAATGTTGAAGAGCCTATTACGGAAAACTTTACCGTTCCGATGCAAATATGGGTAAACAACTTATCACCAGTTACCGACTCATGCTATTTTTCAACAAATTATGTTGTGAATCTAAATCCCACTCCTATGGCTGTAAATACATTGGAATCACAAACATTACATATTTTTCCAAACCCGATAGCAGCAAATCAGCCTATTTCTATTCAAAATAATCAATCGCTTAACTTACAGCAATTTACCATTACTAATCTGGTTGGTGAACTCATAAAAAGCGGAACAATTCAAAATAATACGATTCCAACAACTGATTTGAACAAAGGATTTTATTTGTTAACTATTTTGGTTGATAATGGATTTAAACAAACATTTAAAATACTTATTGATTAAATGAAATTTACATTTTTAGCAGTAATTGTACTTACTTTTTGTGCAGCATGGATATCGCCCCAATCTGAAGCACATTTGATTTATCACGACAACAATGTGCAACTTAAATGGAAAGACTATCAGGGCACAGTAGAAGAAGATGCTAATATTACGGCACTGACATCCATAGGTTTCAGAATGGGATATAAAGGCACTGCACGCCAAGATTCATTAATTGTTGTTGTAGAAGCTTTTTTCGACAAACAAAATTCATGGGTGAAAAAGGACACAACCGCTTATGCTTTGAAACATGAACAAATTCATTTTGATATTACAGAATTATATGCGCGCAAATTAAAACAATCGATTCAGGGTGCTTCGCTTACTTACAAAAATTACCAATCGGTATTACGTGATTTAGAAAGAAAAGCCCATAATGATATGAATACTGCAGATAGCATTTATGAGGTAGCAACCGATTATAGTAAGAATAAAGTGGAACAAAAAAAATGGAACGACAATATTGCTGTCGACCTTTCCAACCTCAAGGCTTTTGAAGCAGATACCTTCAAAGTGCCTGTGCGGTTCTAGCCATCACTTACATCTAAACAAATCTTACTCAGGCACTTAAGCTAAGTTAATGGTGGTTAAATTTGATTAGCGACTTTTCTTAACCTAATTAACCACACTATGAGTAAGTTCCCCAAGACTTTGCTCATCCCCCTTTTGGTATTCATGCATGGCTACTGCCTTGCCCAGACCGGTGATGTCTATTACATGCGTGCCGATTACGATGAACCCTGGTGTTGCGGTTGGGCGCCTTACGAATTTTCAAATCCATTAAATCTTACAGCGGTATTTGGCCCGGGTGGATGGAGTTTAAAATACTATGAATACACAGACGCCAATGCCATTTTTAATGATAACACCTGTTATGTTTTTATGGAAGGCGGAGATGGCCATGCTGATATGATGGAGTGGTTTTTTTCGTGTAATCAAACACTAATAGAAGATTGGGTTTATAATGGTGGCAGTTTGTTCATCAATGCTGCACCTAATGTTGGAGATGGATTAAGTTTTGGATTCGGCGATGTTTGGTTATGGTATCCTTATGCCTTTCCTACCGACGTTAGTCAGGATCCCGCAGGAGCAAGTCATATGATTTGGAGTGGACCATTTTTACCAACAACTACCAATATGTTTGGTCCCGCTTATGCACACGCCTATGTTTCCGGTTCAGGTTTAACGCCAATTATTACTGAAACCTATAATCAAGATCAGTTGGTGCTTGCAGAAAAAAACTGGGGTTTAGGGCATGTCTTTTTTGGGGGAATGACAACAGCATGCTGGCATTGGCCGGAAACGGAAAGCGTTAACATCAGGCAAAATATGCATAGTTATATGTATGTAGTGTGCGGATTATTACTTTCAGAGCAATCGCTCAATTTTAATGCGCAGTCGGTTTCAAATAAGGCATTATTGAGTTGGAGTTTGGAAAGCGATGACATAAACGGATATTTTGAACTATTAAGGTCGAAAAACGGGACGGATTGGGAGCTTATTTCTGTAATATCGCAGACTGAAATGCTTGATTATGAATTGATTGATCCATATCCTTTACAAGGAAAATCTTATTATCAGTTGAAGTTTAAGGATGAAACAGGTGGAATCCTGCAGGAGAAAATGGCTCCGGTGGAGTTTGAAGCAGCATTTGATGTATTTCCTAACCCTGCAAAAAATAATCTAGTGGTGAGCGGAATAGATGCTCAAACTGCTGCTTATCAGCTATTTTCCATCGAAGGGAACGAGGTTGCAATAACATCTACATCTGGATTTGATGAGGTTTTGCTGACTTTTTCAGGTTTAACCAAGGGAAGTTATACCCTTTTGATTACCGCAAACGGTCAGCGTTTATATAAATCTATCATTATCATATAAGCACAATTTGGCGCGTAGTTTGCAAGTGATGACAAACTTTAACCTGATGTTAACATCACAGGTTAATTGATAACCAAAATATCTGTCTAATTTTAACACTTCAAATTACATCAAATTATGAAAAAACTACTATCGGCAGCAATCCTTATGTTATTTATAGCTGCAACACCCTTAAAAGCTCAAAACCTCAAAGACGTATTAAACGAATACTTCGACGTAACCGGACAAAAAAAGATACTCAAAGTAGAAACCTTAACCACCTTTGGTAAAATCAATCAGGGCGGACTCGAAATTCCGTTTAAACAAATTACTGCCAGACCTTCCAATTTCAGAGTTGAAGGTACATTTCAAGGGTTAACCTTTTTACAAACATTTAACGGCACCGAAGCATGGACAGTAAACCCTTTTAGTGGTTCTACAGAACCTCAGCCTATACCTGCTGACCAATTGAAATCGCTCAAAATTCAAGCCGATATGGATGGTATGTTATGGGATTGGAAAGATAAAGGCTATAGTGCAGTATTAGATTCAACTGAAGATGTTGAAGGCACTAAATGTTTTAAAGTTGACGTAACTACTGATTCAAATGATGTATATACCTTTTATATTGACACGGAAAGCTACCTGCTGATTAAATCGCACGCAAAGGTATTTATGAGTGGTCAGGCTGTTGAAAGTGATACCTATTATAGCAACTATAAAGATGTAGATGGTATGATATTACCTGGCCAAATTGAAAACCGTTACAATGGTGTTACCGGAGAACTCATCGTAATAGACCGTTACGAAGTAGATACCCCTTACAATCAAAGTGATTTCAATAAACCTGTTGTTGCCGAAACTCCGGTAACTCCAGAAAATAAATAATCGACAAATTAGTCCAAAAAGAGATACCATACAGGTGTCTCTTTTTTTTATAAATTATTGTCTATCTGTTAATTATACGATTTAACTACTATACTATATGATATTATTTTCAAAATTCAAAAAACAGGTAATATTCAGCTTGTTCGGTTTATCGCTGACAGGCATGTATGCACAAAATGCCATTACCGATGCCACGTTCAGTGTGATTGAAGGTCGCCATATTGGTCCGGCAAGAACGAGTGGGCGTATTGCTGCTATTGATGCTTCTGACAAGGACCCAAATCTGGTTTATGTCGGGGCTGCAGGCGGAGGATTATGGAAATCGAAAAACCAGGGCACTACGTTCAAACCGATTTTTGATGATTACACACAAAGTATCGGAACCATTTGTATTGACCAGCAACATCCTGACACTGTTTGGGTAGGGACTGGTGAGCCTTGGACCAGGAATAGTGTGAGTATAGGAACAGGTATCTACAAAACCGTAGATGGTGGCGAAAAATTTGAATTTATGGGTCTTGCCAAAAGCGAGCGTATTTCCAAAATAATAGTCGACCCAAGCAATAGCAATACCGTATATGTTGCGGTGCAGGGAGCATTATGGTCCGACAGTGAAGAAAGAGGAGTTTACAAGACTACCGATGGTGGTAAAACATGGAGTAGATTACTTTATATAAATCCTTCGACAGGATGCGCGAGCCTCGCCATGGATCCCAACAATCCGCAAGTATTATATGCCGCCATGTGGGATCATCGCAGAACAGCTTATGATTTCCGTTCAGGTGGTCCGGGAAGTGGATTGTATAAGTCGACAGACGGAGGTGCCAACTGGACGAAATTAAGTGCAGGATTGCCAACAGGAACCATTGGAAGGATAGCCGTAGCGGTATCAAAAGTTGCTCCTTATAGCGTTTATGCCTTGGTTGAATCGGAAAAATCTGCATTATATAAGTCTGTAGATAACGGTGCTAACTGGTTGAAAATGAGCGACCAAAACGCAATGGGTGAACGTCCATTTTACTTTAGTAATATATCACCTGACCCGGTTGAAGCCGAGCGCATTTACAAACCCGGCTTTGTATTATTGGTGAGTACAGATGGAGGTAAAATATTCCAGGGAGCATCAACTGAAGGTGGTGCTTACCATAGTGATACCCATGCTTTTTATGTGAGTCCAAAGGATAATCGTTTTATGTATTTGGGTACAGATGGTGGTGTTTATGTTTCCCGTGACAAGGGCAATACCTGGAGTCATTGTGAAAATTTACCGGTAGCGCAATTTTACCATGTGAGTGTGGACATGCAAAAGCCCTACAATGTGTATGGCGGATTACAAGATAATGGCAGTTGGAAGGCCCCTAGCAGCAATCCGGGAGGCATTCAGAACGCCGATTGGGAAACTATCGGTATAGGAGATGGATTTAACGCCTTTGCGGACAAAACCGATCCTAATTTAGTTTATTGGCAATATCAGGGCGGACGCGTTTATCGTTCGAACACTAAAACCGGTGAAAACAAGTTTATAAAACCCTTTGCAGACGCTTCTACAGAAGACTTACGCTACAATTGGAATACACCAGTGCATTTCGGTAAAAAATCGGATTGGTTATATATTGGTGCGCAATATTTGTATCGTTCAAAAGATAAAGGAGACAGCTGGGAACGTATATCCGGTGATTTAACTACGGATAACCCGCTCAGACAACAGCAGGAAAAAAGTGGTGGAGTGAGTGCCGACAATACGACAGCGGAAAACAATACTACCATATTCAGTATCAGCGAATCTGCATTGGATGCTAATGTGATTTGGGTTGGAACAGATGATGGCAACGTGCAGGTAACGACAGATGGCGGTAAAACCTGGAGCCTGGTAAGCACAAATATTAAAGGTCTGCCACCGCTGGCGTTTATCTCAGGAATCGAGTCAGATAACTTTGATAAAGCAGCAGCTTACGTAACTGTAGATGCCCATCGCAATGGCGATATGCAACCTTATATATTCTACACCAATGATTACGGTAAGACATGGAAAAGCCTTGTAAATGAAACAGTTAAGGGATATTGCCATGTGGTTAAACAAGATTTAGTCAATTCAAATTTGCTCTTTTTAGGGACTGAGTTTGGGTTGTATGTGAGCCTGGACAAAGGCGTTACCTGGGTTCAATTTAAGAGTAATATACCGCAAGTTGGCGTGTTTGATATGGTGATTCATCCTCGCGACCATGACTTGGTTTTGGCGACACACGGAAGAGGAATTATCATCATCGACGATATTACACCTATTCGCAACTTTAAGATGGAGATGCTGGAAGCAGATGTTACCTTTTTACCTACCAGACCATATTACTTATCTTCAGGAGGTATAGTTCAGGATTTTCCTGGCGATGATGAGTTTGTGGGTAACAACCCAAATGGTAGTGCAGTAGTTGCCTATTTCATGAAAAAGCGCCATATGATTGGTGAAATGTATATAGAGATTTATGACAATAAGGGGAATTACATCAAAAAACAACCTGCCACCACACGCAAGGGGTTGAACATCGTTCGTATTCAAACTATGTTGCCACCGCCAAGGGTGCCCAGCTCCCCTAACCCATTGTTTGAAGCCGCTTTTGGGCCAGAACTAGAAGCCGGTGATTACCTGATCAAACTGATCAAAGGCAAGGATACACTAAGTACCAAACTTACTATTAATAACAATCCCGATGTTAACCATAGTGCTGCAGACAGACAATTGCGCCGGGAGTCGTTGTTAAAGGCTTATAATTTGTTGGAAGAACTAGCCTATGTTGATTATCAGGTTATGGAAATCCGCAAGCAGACTTTAGCGTTGGCCGACAGTGTTAAAAACAAAGGGTTGAGAGCCAATTCGTTCAAATATGCCGATAAAATGGCTGTTATGCATGAAAAAATATCTGCCACCCAACCCGGTGAAGGCGGGGTTGCCGGTCAAATACGTTTGCGTGAAAAAATTGCTGAAGTGTATTCTGCAATTGGCAGTTACGAAGGTAAACCAACCGACCTGCAGTTAGCAGCACTTTCGGTATATGTTGACGCCGTAAAAGCCATGCAAAATGAACTGGATACCTTGATCAAAGGGGATTTGGCCAACTACAATGCTGGCATAGTCCGCGCAGGACTTCAGCCGGTAAAGGTTAGCGATAAAGCCACCTTTATGCAGTCGAAATAATTTTGGTCCACAGCATCCAAACGCATCATTGTAAAGTGAAAACTTAATAATGATGCGTTTGGTTTTTTATCCTTACAACGGCTTCGAGTTGTCGTGGAGTCTCCGACTCCAGACGCCACCCCGGTCTCCAGACCGGCTGTGTATTTGCTTCGAGTGTTTTTGTTCGACCTTCTGTCGCAGACGCTGTTTTGCGCAAGCCGTGCAATCGATGCCATTTCATTTTTTGTTTAATTACATTTTCAATTTCCAATATTTATTCGCGTCGTTGCAAGTCAGAGACATTGCAACAGCAGGAGCTTCGTATTGTAATGACTGCTCAAATTGTTTTGGTTTCGGCAAAGCATCAGGGCTTCGAGTTGTCGTGGAGTCTCCGACTCCAGACGCCACCCCGGTCTCCAGACCGATATCGAAAATGTAAAAATCAAGGCGTTGATGTTCAATGTAAACAGCAAAATTTCAATCTAAGCAACAACTCAATTTTATTGGTTTTGATAAATTCCAACATAGCCCGGATAGAAGCGGAAACAAACTAATGTACCAATGGGGTAATGTACCGATGTACCAATGGGATAATGTGCTGATAAGATAATGTGCTGATTGGCGAAGCGTCCACTGAGGGGGAAACAGCGGGATTTGAGTTATGAAAAGAATTGCGGTTTGTTGCAGCGAATAGCCGGTTCGGATTGATTTGGCGGAGCGGGATTGTGATGCTCCAAATTGTGAAAATGTAATGTTTGGACTTGATGAAAAGGCAATAAA
>DAORKJ010000061.1:16404-23021 GCA_035439505.1 Chitinophagales bacterium | reverse complement strand
ATATGATGAGGTGAACCTGAAGATTTGCGGATGCTTGGTGCATCCTTGGAGGGTGTGTAATTAGCAAATTGGTTGATTAGCAAATTAGCAAATGGGGTTTCGCTTCGGGGAGGATATGATGAGGTGAACCTGGAGTTTTGCGGATGTTTGGCGCATCCTTGATGGGCGGGTTGGTGGAGGATTGGGTTTTTCGAATTATTTGTTTTTGCAACCGGATTGTTTTCGGTACAGGTACAGTTGCTTCGAATTATAATAACTGCCAACCATAGTCGACACGTGGGTCGACGGCTACGACGGCGGACGTTTCGCGCATTGGTATCCAACGTGGCGGACACATTGGTACATCCTACGGCTGTTTCATTGGTACATCGGTACATTCCCTCATTGGTACATTAATCAGCACATCACCACATCAGCACATTACCACATCAACGGCTGTTTCATTGGTACATCGATACATTCCCACATTGGTACATTAATCAGCACATTAACACATCAGCACATTACCACATCAACGGCTGTTTCATTGGTACATAGGTACATTCCCTCATTGGTACATTAATCAGCACATCAACACATTAACACATCACCACATCAACGGCTGTTTCATTGGTACATAGGTACATTCCCTCATTGGTACATTAATTAGCACATCAACACATAAACACATCAGCACATCAACCCCCAGTCGAACCAAACCCCCCATCTCCACGCTCGCTTTTTTCTAAATTGGCGACGTCGATCCAGGATACAAATTCGTGTTTGGCGACTACCATTTGGGCAATTTTGTCGCCATTATTGATGTGGAAAGGCTGGTCGCTGTGATTAATGGCGATTACTTTTATTTCACCCCGGTAATCGGCGTCTATTGTGCCCGGAGAATTGAGCATGGTTATACCGGAATTGATTGCCAAACCGGAACGCGGACGAATTTGGGCTTCATAACCAATCGGGAGTTCAATAAAAATGCCCGTTGGTATCAACATTCTTTGTCCGGGTAAAAGCACCATTTCTGTCTCAAGATTTGCACGTAAATCCATTCCCGCCGATTGAGCAGTGGCATATGATGGGTTGGGATTATTTGATTTGTTGATGATTTTAATTTCCATACTTGGAGCAATAAATAAAATAAAAAATGTTTTGTTGTAGCAAATATCAGGTGATGATAAATTAAGTTTTACGCAATAATTTATGTAAATCTAACCACCAGGCAAATACAAAAAATACACCCATGAATATTGCGCGAATAATAATAGAAATAAGTTGATTAGATATGATTTTATTTAACCATAAGCCAATTAAACATAATACCACAGATATTATTATATAGGCTATAATTTTACGCAAATTGTAGGGGACGTGATAATGTTTTTGTCCAATTATATGACTCATTACTACCATGCTGAAATAACATATTAATGTTGTCCAAGCTGCTCCGGTATAACCTAATTGAGGAATGAGCAAAAAATTAAATAATAGAGTTAATGCTGCACCTGTTAATGGAATTATGGTGGCAAAAACAGTTTTGTCGGTCAGCTTATACCAAACACTTTGATTATAATATATACCGAGAAATAAATTTGCTAATAATAAAATAGGAACTATGGCTAAACCTTCGTGATACTCTTCGCCAATTATGATTTTAAATAAATCCGGGAATAACCCTACGCCTAAAAATATTACACAACAAACCACAACAAAATACTTCATAATTAAAGCGTATAAGGAAGGTGCATTTTTATCGGCGGACTGGCTGAAAAAAAAGGGTTCTGCACCCATTCTAAACCCTTGTACCGCAAGTGTCATGAAGATGGAGAGTTTATAAACCGCGCTATAAATACCCACCTGTTTTAGGTTCTCTTCCATGGTGCCGGAACCCCAGTATTTTATCAGTACTCTGTCTAGGGTTTCGTTGATCATTCCGGCCAAACCAATAATAATTAATGGAGCACCATATTGCATTAATTTTTTCCATGTCGGCAAGTCGAAACGAATATTAAACATGCCTGGCGCAAATAGTAAAAAAGTCACACCGCTGGCAATTAAATTGGCAATAAATACATAGGCAATTCCATATTGGGGCTGGTACGTAAATCCGAATGGTTCAAATAAGGTGTAATTATTTTTTAAAGCCGGCCAAAGGAAAAATAAATTCAATAAAATATTAATTCCAATATTTATTAATTTAATAGAAAAATACCTCCAGGGCCTTCCTTCCAAACGCAATTTTGCAAATGGAATATTAACAAGTGTATCAAAACCGATTATTAATGCAAAAAATATGATGTAATTGGCATTTCCTGGGTAATCCAATAATTCGGCAATATTTCCTGCAGAAAAAATTATAGTACCAACTATAAGTATGGTGCTAACAATTAATGAAAATTGAGCAGTGCCAAATATAGTTTTTTTCTCCAGCGAATTGGTTGAATTTGAAGCAAAACGAAAAAAGGCAGTCTCCAAACCGAACATACAAATTACATTTATAAATGTAACATATGCATACATTTCTGATATAATTCCATAATCAGACTGGTCGGTAAAAACACGTGTATGTAATGGTGCTAATAAATAATTTAAAACACGCACCAAAATTGTGCTCAACCCATAAATTGCAGTAACATTCGCCAGACGTCGGAGTGACATTGGGGTAAAGTTATAAAAAATGAGGTTAGCCCCACCAAAAAGTCGTTGACAGCAACTATTTGAGTTATTGTATTGAAAATTGAGCACTCCCTTGGTGAGAAATGGCTTTTGCCTTCATTATTCTTCATTTTTTCTTTACTTTAGTAGCTATTATCCACGCCTATGATGAAATTTTACACCACATTACTGTGTTTTCTGGCTGCCTTCAGCCTCGGAGCTCAGACATTCCAACTGTTTACAGAGGACTTCAATGTGCCTTCAGGGAGTTTTACGCTTAACACTGCAGGCCCCGATGGAGTAGCAACAGGCACTAATAAGTGGATTATTAACGATAGTTATACAGGTGGATTTGGATATGCGAATACTACCTCACAGGAATTAACCGAAACCGGAACTATAGGCGGCGCTCCGTATAGCCCTTATTTGCATATTTATGATGAAGAAGGTGCACCGGCAATTACCTGCGCAAGCTACGACGCGACTGACCCTTCCGATAATTTTACCGAAATGTCCGGTGGCTTTTGTACACTAGGTTTGATAGATGTTGAATTTACTTTTTTTTGGTTGTGTGAAGGTGGTGCTGGCGATTACGGACAAGTATATTACAGTGCCGATGGGGGACCTTGGACACCGGTTGGAATGGGACTTTACAGCGGTCAAACCCTCTGGAAATATGAGGTAATCACCGACCCGGCTTTTGAAGATGTGGCCAATTTGCGGTTTGGTTTTCGATGGATAAATAATGCCGATGGCGGCGCAAACACCATGTCGTTTGCTATTGATGATATTATTGCTGTTGGTACTTACGATGAGGCTGTTCATCCGGTTGATATTAATATCGATTTTGTAATTCCTGACCCTGTTTGTAAACTCAGCACGCTCATTATTGGCTGGTCGCTTTCTGATCCGCTTTGTACAGGTATTTATGAAATTGAACTTTCCAACGCAGCCGGCGCTTTTGCAGCTCCAACCAGCTTGGGTGTATTTACTATTCTTGCAGAAGATACAGTTGGTGCAATTGCTGCGACAATTCCCGGTGCCATTCCAGATGGGTCGTGTTATAAAGTGCGCATCAACCGAACGTCACCTTTACCCGAAATCAGTGGTGAAGCGAGCGTCTGTTTTGTTGTAGAAAATTGTCCGAATGTAATTACTACATTAAAGCCTGTTATCACAATTGATACCAATGCCATTTGTGTAAATAGTGTTATCGATGTGCCGTTTTATTCCACAGGCGTTTATAATCCCGGAAATATTTACACAGCACAATTGAGCGATTCAACAGGAAGTTTTGATACATTTTCTGTAATAGGAACTTTAAATAGTAATGCTACTTATGATCCTGCATTGGGTTCACCTCCGGGTTCAGTATCCGGTATCGTGCCGATGGTTCCTCCGGGATGTAACTATTTAATTAGAGTTGTTTCCAGCAATCCGGTTGCAACAGGTTCACCGTATGGAACAGTTTGTATTCAGGAATGTGATATCGAAACAAATGATATTGAAGATGTATATGCATGTATTACCGAAGATTCCGGTGTTACCATCACCATTACCTATGATGTAAATGTTTTTGATGAAGTAGAAACATATTGTGATACGAATACATTTTGTGTTGAAGTATTAAATTCTATGTTTTTTACACAAGCGAATTTATGCGGATTAGGATTTACAGTTGACACAGAATCGGGGACAATTGATTTAGAAATTCCGGGTTATTTCGATTTATTGGCAATGGGCCTTGATGCAGGAATGTGGTATATGCGTGTAATTGCAAATTGTGGAACTCCACAGGAAAATACCTTGGGAACATTAATCCATTTAACCATTGGAGCTCCTGCAGATAATGCACCGATTTTAATTCCGGCAGATACACTATTATGTGAAGGTGCAATTGGAAGTGCAACAGTAGTGCCGTATAATCCAAATTCAGATTATCAATTCCAGTTTGGTTTAGGGACGCCATTTGTATGGCCGTTTAATCCAATATTTATCGACTTTACCGGTTTACCCGGCGACTATACTTTACGCGTTCGCGAAATAAATTATAATTGCCCGGGGCCTTGGAGTGAATATATTACATTCCACATTATTGATGTACCAATAGTAACTATTACAGGACCAATTAAAGCTTGTACCGGTGATACGGTCTATTATTCAGTGCCTTATTTTTTAACCACCTATTACGACTGGTCTTTATCGGGTGGTGCTATTGTTGATACAGCAAATAATGTTGTTGGTATTGTTTGGGATGAAGCCGGAACATATACTTTAAATGTATTTGCATTAAATGAATGTGGCAGTGGAAACGGTTCTAAAAATATTACCATAATAGAAACTATTCCGGTAGAAAATACTGACGATGTAACTATTTGTGAAGGTGAAACAGCAACATTTAGTGTATTAACTGTGGGTGTGCCATATTACGAGTGGTCGGATGAAACTGGTACATTAATAAGCGATGATTTTTATTTAACAGTAACACCAGATTCATCATCAACTTATTATTTAACAGCAGAAGACGATGAAGGTTGCCCAAGTTGGGACACCATTAGCGTATTTGTCGAATATCCTGAATTCGAATTTGATACTACCGAATATTGCATTGGTGGAAGCGTAATTTTAGATGCGGGTTATCCTGGTGCAACGTATGTTTGGAATACAGGTGCAACTACGCAAACTATTGAGGTATCATTATTTGGCACATACACAGTGCAGATTGATAACCCTGATCAGGCTTGTGATATAACAAAAACAGTTTACGTTAATGAAGTGATTGATAATTGTGACCCAATTATTAATATACCAAATGCGTTTTCACCGAATGGAGATGGCTTCAACGACAACCTGGTAATTGTTGGTGCTGCAATTGTTGATATAGAGATTATTATTTATAATCGTTGGGGAGAAATTGTTTTCCAAAGTGATGATGTAGGTATTGTAAATAATCCGGCATTTGGTTGGGATGGAAGAGTAAATGGTGTAGACCAGGAAATGGGCACTTACGTATATCAATTAAGTGCTACTGGTGGCAGTGGCACAACTGTGCAGTTGCAAGGTAATATTACATTGGTGAGATAAATAAGGAAAAGGTAAATTTCAATCAATTGAAATGAGTGCTGGCATGCTGCCGGGTAACATATTATGAAAAGAATATTAGTATTGCTTTATTGCATCTCTTTATTGCAGCTTGCATTTTCGCAAGGGCAAATGCATGCAAAAAAGAACGACTATGTTTCAATTACAAACGGTACAACAAAAATTCGTTATCCGGAAATCAGTGAAGAATTATTAAACGCAACCCCGGAATCTTATTATGCCAATCCCGACTTTGGTATTTTACCGGTGAATGCTCCTGATAATGCAATTGAATTAATCCAAAAACGTACACCAACTTCCAGGTATTATATTAAACCCAATACGGCAGGCAATAAATTTTTTATTCAACAAGCCTATGGGCCAATCAATTATTTTGACCCTTCAGGACATTTGCGCGCAATTGATTTTTATTTACATCCAACACTGGTAAAAGGCATTTATGAAGCGGAGGCGCAACCCGCACCAACAAAAATTGATTTTGTAAATAATTTTACGGCTATCCGAATTAAAGACCTTGACTACCGATACAATGCAGATTTGCAATTATTTTTTCAAACCGGAAATAATTTCACCACACCACAAAAAGCCATGCTTACTAATCATACTGCCGGTCGCGATGGTGTATGGATCACAGATGCATTTGAAAAAGTAGACATGGAAATTGCATTCAGACAAAATGCAATCAAAACAAATTTTATTATCAAAGATAAAAGTATCGTTAATCCCAATAGTGAATATCTCATAATTGATGACCCTATAAGTTTGCCTGAGGGATATTTTTTGGAGATGGAAGATGTAGATGGTTATTTTTTAGATAATGGTGATTGGAAGGGAGATTTAATTTTAAAAAATCAATTTGGTTTGCCTTATTT
>DAORKJ010000061.1:14492-16304 GCA_035439505.1 Chitinophagales bacterium | reverse complement strand
AGATTATTGTAATTATTTTTTAGATGTAACTGTTCCCGGTAAAACAACATTAACTGCTGCATATTTTGATGGCACTTATTATTCCCAAAATTTCGGATGTTTTTTTGTTACCGATTGTTTGATGAAAGAAGCCGCTTTTCGTATTCTGGGTATTTGTGATGATTCGCCTTCTGCAGGTGGTTTTTGGACTTGTAGTCCGCCTGCCGGCGATACAGCAGGTACTTGCTATGGTATTGACCTCGATATGTTTAATACCATTGCATGTATTCCACCGCAATGTGATGATTATGAATTTACTTTTGAAATGCGCACATGGCACTGCTCATGCACACAACCACCTTGTGGTATTTTATGTCATTTTATGCCAGCAGGAAGTTGGGTAATTACAATAGAAGGAGAAACTGTTGTAGAAAATCCAATTCAATCTTCTACTTATCCCGATTTTGTTATTTGTGAAGGTGATACTATCGATTTATTTGCTAATGGTTATTGGGGTGTTCCGCCATATACTTACGAATGGTTGCCTGGAGGAACCGTTGAACCCATTCACGAAGTTTGGCCAACAACTACTTCAACATATACATCCATTATTCATGATGCATGTGATATGACTGATACGGTTACCCAAACGGTAACTGTTAATGCAGCACCTGTTGTAAATATAGGCCCTTTTGAAGCTTGTTACGAAACCACCATTACTGCACCTGCCGGGTACGATAATTATGTTTGGACAGATGCAGATTCCAATTTTTTAGCAAGCGGAAACACCTTGTATGTTGATTCAACAGGTGAATATTTTGTAACCGTAATTGATGCCAACGGATGTGAAGGAACTTCGTCACCAATTTTAGTCAATATTTATGAAGCCCCTATAATTAATGCCATTCCTGATACGGTTTTTGTAAACAATGGTGCATTAGCTCTGCTGGAAGCTGAAATTATTGAAGGTGATGACGTTGGATTTTTGTGGGTGCCGGAATCTTATGCTAACTGTCCAACTTGTCCAAGCACATTAGCATACACCGAAGGAGAAGAGTTTGTATTTTATGTTTATGGCGTTGAAAATGGATGTGTTTCATTGCCCGATTCTATCATTGTAGTTATGCAGGAAAGTGAATTAATTATTCCAAATGCATTTACACCAAACGATGATGGATTAAATGATGAATTTAATATCCTCAATCCAATATTTTTTCCCGAATTTTCTTTCCGGATTTTTAACCGTTGGGGACAAGAAGTATTTGCCACCAGCGACGTATTAAAAGGATGGGATGGTACATACGATAGTATTAATCAGGAAATTGGCATGTATGTCTGGATGGTCATCTACGAAAAAGCCAACGAGCCCGGCAAACAATATATTCTTCGGGGTACAGTAACCTTGTTGCGGTAAGGTTAAATGTTTACTGCTACCAAATTTATTTATTCAACATCATCTTCGTGTAACTTAGCGCTACTTTGTTGCTTCGTGCTTTCGGCTGTTAAAGCACCATTTTAACTATCACCCGAAACCCACATTTTAAAAGCTGCAGCATTCTCCGCACTTACAATTATTTCTTCTCCAACAGCCGGCGTTAATTCAACCAGTATTTTCCCTTTGGTAAAAGGTTTAAATTTTGTAATAGCACTTATGTTGCCAATATATTTTCGATTAATTCTGAAGAAATCATTTTTTGGTAATTCGGTTTCTAATTCCTGTAAAGTTTTGTCCAAAATATATTTATTGCCCGATTTATCTATTAAAAACGTTATCTTATGTTCAGAAATAAAATATGCAATGTCTTCCAGTTTCACAGTAGAATAAGACACACC
>DAORKJ010000061.1:0-14392 GCA_035439505.1 Chitinophagales bacterium | reverse complement strand
GTTCAGAAATAAAATATGCAATGTCTTCCAGTTTCACAGTAGAATAAGACACACCTTTTTTCACCAAATAACGCGTTTTTTGATGCTGTCCAGCAAAATATGCATCCGCTAATCCCGAATAATTGCTTGCAAAATGTTCCTTTAGCTGAAAGTATTTATTCAAAGCAACAAACAACCGCTCCTGACTAACCGGCTTTAATAAATAGTCGATACTATTGAGCTCAAAAGCTTCCAGCAAATAATCGTCATAAGCGGTTATAAATATTACCGGACATTTCACCTTTACCTGTCTGAAAATATCAAATGAAATACCATCGCTTAATGCAATATCACAAAAAATAAGGTCGGGATGGGCGTTTTCATTTAACCACTCAACACTTTCCTGAACCCCGGATAAAGTAACAAGTATATTAACCGGATACTGATAATTGTTAAGTTGAAGGCGCAACTTTTCCAATGCCGGTTTTTCGTCTTCGATTATTATTATATTCATATGCCTGTACTTAATAAGGGCAACCGAACTTCAAAATGGTCCTCGTGCTGATTAATAACAATTTCATTTTCTGCCAATAACCTGTAACGCCCTTTTAAATTAACTAATCCGGTTCCTGTATTTTGTTTTATCGTTTTTTTGGGCATCAATCTGTTTCTCACCACCAGCATATTCTCCTCAATGAAAATGCGAATTGGCATGGGTTGTATTTCGCTGAAGGCATTATGTTTAACGCAATTTTCTAAAATTATCTGCAGCGAAATGGGTGGCAACAAATAATGTTCTAATTGAGATGGGTGAACTTCATTCTGCAACTGCAAACTTTCACCGAAACGAATATGGAGTAAAGCATAATAATTTTCCATAAAAGACATTTCATCCCGCAGGAATACCAAGCTTTTGTTTTTATGTTGCAGAATATACCTGTAAACGTCGGCAAGGTTATCATTAAATTTTTTCGCTTTTTCGGGATTTTGTGTAATCAGGTGAGATAAGGTATTTAAAGAATTAAAAATAAAGTGCGGGTCTATTTGTGCTTTAAGCGCTTCTAGTTCAGCTTCCGCTTTTGCTTTTTCTACCTGCGCAATCCTCAGCATTTCTCCTTCGGTATGTTTAATCAAAAATACAGTTTCATAAATGTGAGCTACAAATATTACACATATTACATTCATCAAACTTACATTGCGTAATACTACTTCATCAATGGGTTGCTGCAAAATACAGATATAATACAAGCCTATTAAAAATAACGTTACCGGCAATGTATATAATATTACACCGGCTAGTAATGTTAAAACCTTTCTGAAAGGTGAATAAAACCAATTAAATCTATCACTTAACTGAAATAATAAATACCTGTTGCCGTAATAAATGGCAATGGAAATAAATAAATAGTAACAATAATGTAAAATAAGCGTCCACCAATTAAAATGATAACTTACCAAACCGGTTAAATTAGGTACAGCAATAGCAAACAATGGTATTAATACCATTCTCAAACCTTTGTCGTTGAGATATGCCGGAACCTTATTTTCCGGTTTCAGTAAACTATTTTCTGGTTTGGGTAATAAAGTATCCACTTTAAAGGGTAAATATTATTTTAAATTAAATGGGTAACCTATTTTCGAATTTACAACAAAAATACTATTTATGGAAAAATTAAATGTTATTGCAGTAATAGTTGCTGCTGTTTCAATGTTTTTAATTGGTGGATTATGGTATTCAAAAGCGCTTTTTGGCAATGTTTGGATGCGTGAAAATAATTTAACCGAAGAACAGCTGGCTAAATCCAATAAAGGCAAAACCTTTGGATTGTCATTTTTATTTTCGCTGATCATGTCGTTTAATCTGGCCATGTTTGTTTCAGACCCATCAATTGATTTTACTATGACTATTTTTTACGCATTGTGCGTTGGGTTAGGATGGATAGCCCTTGCCTTTGGTATTGTTGCATTGTTTGAATTACGCAGCTGGAAATATATTTTTATAAATGGCGGTTACATGGTTATTTCTTTTTTAGTTATGGGAATAATTTTGGGTGCATGGAAGTAATTATTTAGTTTTAAAAAATGAAAGGTATAATAGTTATTACGCTTGTGGCACTGTCGTTGCATTTGCATGCACAGGACAGCACCAAATCTGCCTACCTTGGAATATTAACTTTACAGCCGTTTTATCAGCAGGACAGCAATTGGACCGATGCTGATGGTGCAATTATTGGCGCACATTTTGTCCGATTACAGCAATTGGCAAAAGAAGGTAAAATAGAATTAGCCGGCAGGGTAAATCTACCCTCAAATGACCCCAACATGTTTGGAATAGTTTTAATTTTGCCGACAACATTAGCTGAGGCCGAAAAAATAATGTTGGAGGACCCGGCTGTAACAGGCAAAATTATGTCTGCTAAAATTTTACCTTTTAATATTGCAGTACAAAAATCGGACTAATAATGATGAAAAAATGGATGCGTTGTTTGTTTTTGGTAATGAGTTTAACCGGACTTCAACAAGCTCATGCACAACCTGATAATAGCGGTAAAAAAAACAATTTCTCCGGTAATAATTATTCCAGTTACCTTGCGCATATTGCTGCAGCAAATGCTTCTATTCGGTTGCATGATGGTGCCGAAGCTCAACGTTGGTTAACCTCCACTCCGGTAGAATATAGAGGATGGGAATATAATTATTTGAAAAATACTATTCAGGGATATACACATTCCTTCAATTTGTTATATGAAGCTAATGAGATTGACCTGAGTAACGACGGAAAAAAAATGGCAATTGCCGGCGCAGATAGTCTCATTCATATTTGCTCTGCGGATGGATTGGTAGAACAAAAAACCTATAAAGGCCATACTAATACTGTATATGCAGTTGATTATTTTGGCAACGATACTAAATTAGTTTCCTGCGCACGTGATTTTACCATTCGTGTTTGGGATACACAAAATGACATTCAACTTTGGAAAAAAACAACTAAAGCTCAAGGTATTTGTGATGTTGTTGGCAGCCCTGACGGAAAGTTAGTTGCACTCAGCTCATGGTACCGCGATGAAGACCATAATCACGTTGTCGGATTTATTGAAGTATATGATGCTTTTACCGGAGAATTAAAATGGGAAACCACCTTTGGTGAAAAACCTTTGGTGGCGATAACATTTAGTCATGATGGCAAATTGTTGGCTGCAGCAGGATGGAATTGGGCCGTTGCGGTTTGGGATGTTCAAACAAAAGAAAAAAAACATGCATTTAATTTTGATGATGTAACTACTTATTCGGCGATAGATGATCTCGTTTTTTCTGCCGATGATGCCTACTTAATGGCTACCAGTAGAAACACCACTGCGCGTGTATGGAATATGTATACGGGCACCATACAGTTCGAATTAAAAGGTCATGAAAATGCCGTGTATGCCGGCGATTTTACTAATGATGGAACATTAATGATAACCGGAAGTGCAGATGGTAGTTTAATTTTATGGAGTACCGAAACAGGTTTGCCTGTTAATAGTTTATTCGGACATCAGAGTGTAATTACTGATATCACAATGGCACCGGATGGCAATACATTTTATACACTCGCTAATGATAAAACAATTAAAACTTGGAGCCTGAAAAATGCTGCTCCTTATAGCAATCCCTCTGGGCAAAATGGTCTTGTTTACGGTTTTAATATTTCAAAAGATAATCAATATCTGGTAACACAAGGTGACAACGGAATATTAACCGTTTGGAATAATAATGATGGCAGTATTGTTAAACAATTTCCCACTTTTGGTGGAATAATGAATGCAGCTGCAATTAGTCCGGATAATAATTATGTAGTAGGTTGTAATTGGGAAGGACGAATTAAAGTGTGGGAATTATTCACCGGAAAAAAAGCTATCGAATTTGCAGGAATAAATGCAGGAGTTGTTGGATGTACTTTTAGCCCCGATGGTAAACAAGTTGCTGTTGCTGCTTATGATAGTACTATTACAATTTGGGACTTAGCATCAGGTGCGCGCTTACATCAACTAAAGCATAGCGGACTCATGTATAACGTTACGTATTCTCCTAATGGAAAATATATTGTTGGCTCATCCACAAATGGAGCTGTTACTATTTGGCTGAACGATTCATTTACAAAATTACATGAAGTAAAAACCTCAAATGGCGCAATATATCAATGTGCGTTTGGACCTGATAATGTTACTTTTGCTGCCGTAGGGGAGAGTAAAGAAATTTATATTATTGCAGCAGGCTCAGGTAAAATTCTCCGCAAAATTCCGGCTCATAACGAACGCATTTATTCAGTAGCCTGGAGCCCTGATGGCAGCAGGATTGCTACCGGTTCATCCGATAATACAGTGCGCTTGTGGGATGTAAATACTGACCAAACAACTTTAATAATCGCAGACTTCAAAGAAGATATTTATCATGTGATTTTTAGCAGTGATAATACAGCATTGTATGTAAATTCACCTGGCAGTGGATTTAAAAAATATGCCACAAATTGATAATACTTACTCATTATTTTTATTGTCATGTTTGGTAGTGTTGCATTTTGTATTTTCGCTGCATGATGACAGAAGCAGCAACCGTTTTTGATAACATCGTTAAGCAACGACGCAGTATGCGCGTGTATGATGCCAACAAACCTTTTGATGGCGAAGCCGTACATCGCAGTCTGCAACGTGCTATGTATGCTCCAAATAGCAGTAATATGCAAATGTGGGAATTTTATCGTGTTACTGACCCGGAAAAAATAAAACAACTTGCTAAATATGCCATGAATCAAAGTGCTGCGCGAACTGCACGTGAACTGGTATTGTTTGTTGTGCCTAAATCAAAATGGAAACAACGCGCCAAAGCCAATTTCGAATTTCATCATGCGCGTTATGGTAATAAACCGCTTCACGAATTATCGAAACGAGAGCAACGTAAATTAAAATATTTTACCCGTTTAATGCCAATGTATTATTTCCAGGATTGGTTAGGAATTTGGGGAATGATAAGAAAATTAATTGTAACCATTTCGTCGTTATGGCGACCTGTGGTTTGGCAGGTAACAAAAAATGATTTGCGTGTTGTTTGTCATAAATCAGCTGCATTGGCTGCTCAAACATTTATGTTGAGTATGAAAGCTGAAGGGTATGATACCTGTCCTATGGAAGGTTTTGATTCTTTGCGGGTAAAACGTTATTTAAATTTCCCTTCCAGTTACGAAATTAACATGATGATTAGTTGTGGTCCGGGTACAGCAGAAGGTATTTATCATGACCAATTCAGAGTAGATGAAAAAGAAATAATTTTTACTGTTTAAAGGAGATATAATTATTTCAAAAAAATAAGTGTATTTTTTTCATCTTTCTGAAAATGCATACTCTGCAAAATTGCTGATTCTGCATCACCATTCCAAGACGCTGTCCGATGCAATCCATTTACGAAAAACACCAAATTTGAATTTTACCCGGCATAAAAAAAGCGGATAGTTTTTCAACCATCCGCTCTAATAGTATTTATATTATTTTAGAATCGAGGGCAGTCAATTGGTTTTTGCTTAGGATTGACATCTAAACATCCCCAATACACCAATGAAAATTCAATACCGCCACGATAATTTGTAACAGCAGATAATCCTGAAATATTAACATCATAACTCAATCCGAAATTGATGTTATTGTAATCAAGTCCCAGGTTAATAATTACAGCATCAGCAACATCAATATCATCTGTAGAGCGATAGTGTGCACCTACATAAGCCATTGAAACACCTTTTTCAAGCTGGAATCCAACATCGGCACCAGTATTCATTTGTACGTTTGAACCTTGAGTTTGTTGCATGAATAAATATGAAGGTATTAACACAGTGTTTTTGCCTATTCCAATTTTGAATGAACCATAACCTAAATAATGTGCATTGATTTTATTATCATTGGCATTATAAAAAGATTCGGTTGGTTCACTTAAATGGAAATATGCACCACCAATTTGCATGGCGAATTTATTTGAAAAACGACTTCTCCAGTTAGCACCTGCATTAATATCTAAATAAGAAAAATTGTCATCTCCATATTCACCACTTGGCAAAGTTGGATCAACACCATTATTCCCAATTTGTGATTCAAAAATTAATTTGCCGTAATCAACACGTTTTTGCACTAAACCTAACTGACCACCAACTGATAAATAATGGTTTTCATCACCTAATTTTTGGTGATATGCAAATGAACCCATGATGGTCATATTGGTTAAAGCACCATCTCCGGAAATATCATTGTAAATCATAGCTCCAACTCCTACAATATTGCCATCCAACTTATTTCTCCATAAACCGGCATCAAAAGAACCGGCAAAAGTTTGATAGGAAGCCGGACCAACAGCACTTGCCCATTGGTTGCGGTAATTGAGCACGCCCCGGTAAGTACAAGGTGTTAACCCCGTAAGCGCCGGATTGAGCGTAAGTGGTGACTGAGAATATTGCGAAAAGTGAATATCCTGAGCGGAGGAGCTTATTGCGATTAGTGCGCAAAAAAGGCTTAAGACTATTCTATTCATACTGTTCATCGTGGATTATCCTTCCAAAGTTAATAAAATCCTGTATTCCACACAAAATTAACAAGAGTATTTGTCATATTGGAGTAAAGGTTTACCGGACGAATCAGGGTCGAAGTGCCCAAAAAGTGGGCTAAACCCTTTAAAAACAACGACTTATACACCAAAATCCTTACCTAACCACCACAAAAGGGGTAGTAGAATTTACTTCTGCAGTCTGCAAATTTAACAGATACATACCTTGTTTGAAGTCCGAAATATCAATTTTACAGGTAAAACCATAGTTTCCATTCAGGTAGCGGTTGGCTAAAATTTCCTGACCGGCTAAATCATATATTGTTACAGAGGCAAATTCTGTAACCATTGGAAACAATACATTGATATTATTATTCGCAGGATTTGGGAAAACTTGCACCAAATCTTCGGGCTGGGTAATGTTCGTATCTAAAGTAATATTTTGCGTAAATGAAATCACACAACTATCATTGCCATAATTAGCATAATTGGTAATTAAATATGTCCCGGGTGCATCATAGGTATATGGAGCTGGAATTGTTTCATCAATAATATTCCCATCACCAAAATCCCACCAGGTATCAAGATAACTTCCGGTAATTGCATAATCTATAACCTGAACAGTAAGTCCTGATAAATTAATTACATTAAAAGTAGCATTTGGAATATTGGCTCCGTTTAAAAAATAATATTGTAAATCAAATCCAGCAACAATATCATTGTCGGGATTTAGCATTTCGATATAAAATACAATTCGTTCATTTGCTGCATATTCCGCATCACTTAATAGTTGTAAATCAAATGATATTGTTTCACCGTACATCACATCGTCAGTAATATTATTCGACCATTTATAGATATAATCTGCCGGCGGAGATATTAGTATTCCTGTAGTATCATAAATCGTAAACGTTAATAATAAAGTATCATCATGTGCAGCAAAACAATCAGGTGAAACAGAGCTCATAAGCAGCTTAAATGTTCTATCCATATAAAGTGCTGAATCAGGCATCCACTGATTGAGATAATGCACGAGCGGAATATAGTCAGGGTTGCTGATTAAGTTATTCCATTCATAAGGATCTGTTTCTCTGTTAACACCAATTTCATATAATTCCTCTTCAAAAGAAACATTGGTAGAATCGCAATAACTAACACCAAAGGCACCATCATTATTTTGGCGATAGCGGATATAATGCCATCTATCGTTACGCACCGAGTGATGCGGAAAACAAGAACCATTTCCTATATTTTTTTTATATGAAGTCAGGGCTGGATATTCAAATTGTAATTCCGGTCCATCTAATAAATCAATTAGACTTAACCCATCAAGATAAGCACTTCCATCAGGTTTAGTAGGATATTGCACTTCAGCTAAATCACAAACAGTTGGAAAAATATCAACAAGTGTAACCGTTTGACGCACTACTCTGTTGCCCGGTTTAGTAGGGTCGGCAATTAATAACGGCACGCGGGTGTCAGGTTCCCATAAGGTCCATTTTGTCCAATGTCTTTTTTCGCCTAAAGAATATCCATTATCACTCAATAAAACAATAATCGTATTTTCTTTTATTTCAGGATGAGCATTTAACGCATCCAATACACGGCCAATTTGTGCATCTATATATTGAACTGCAGCAATATAATTCATTTGATAATTCGCTTTTGCTGTTTCAAACAAAATGGCTTCGCGGTCGGCATCCGTTAAAAGTTCATCAATTACCGGTAATGTTGTAAGACCATCAATCCAGGATTCAATTTGATCGTAAACACCACCATTGTCTGCCATTTTACTTGCAATTCCTCCATCCGGCAAAGTGTAATAATCGTTATACATCGGTTCGGGTTGCGGAGGCATAACAATACCATTATATGGAAAAGTATTTACCGGATAATTATAAGGAATATCGAATGGTTCTGCATAAATATCATTGACATAATCTGCAGGAAAATATTTTTGCGGAATATACCTTTCAGAATGTGGTCGATATAATCCTAGTCCTAAAAAAAATGGATTACCACAAGTATTAGCTGTGCCATCGGCTATTGATTCAATAAATGCAATAGCAGAATCAGCAGCTTTATAATCTTCAAGTATGGTTTCCAACGAATCGGGAATCATTCCCCAATCGAAATAATTGCCAAATGCGTATTCTGATAACATTTCTAATGTACTGTCTTCATCTTCAAAAAACACCATGTTATTCCATGATAATTTTTTTTCACATAATGCTACGCTGTCAGGTTTATCAAAATCGTTGCTGCTGGGGTTATGAAATAATTTATTAATACCATAGGTAAAATATCCTCCTGAGTCTTTTAAAATTTCAGGAAGTGAATAAACTAACTCGTTGTTTTTTTCAGCCGTAAAATTTTCTCTGAATTTACTTACATAATCATCGTTATTATACACTTGTGTATAGGCTAAATCTTTCCCGCTAAAAAAACTGGTTCTTGAAGGTGCGCAACCGGCAGCATTACTATAACTATTTAAAAATAATGTTCCCTGCTCCGCAATCGCTTTGATATTTGGTGTGGTAAGTTGTGGTTGGTCGGTATATCCCTCGATGTAATCATTGAGGTCGTCGATTACAATAAAAATAAAATTAGGTTTATCACCAGCCTGTGCTGCTAATTTTGCTATAGAACAAATAAATAAAACAATTAGGACAATGGTGGTGCGCATGTTTAGTTGTGTTGTGCTACCACAAAAATACCTGTTTCCTGAAAATCTTCCTGTTTTAACACAAGGAAATATACACCGGAAGGTAAAAATTGAGTAGAAATTTGCATAAAAGGATAATCGGCTGCAGTTGTAGTTTTTTGATAGACTAAATTGCCCAAAGCATCTGTAATATATACAACACCAGCTGTATCGTAAACATTGGTAAAAATGCTTATTAAGTCACTAGCGGGATTTGGGTAGATGATTATATTTCCCTTGCCTTCAAATTGTTCCACTCCTGAAATAATGGAGCGGGTATAACTTATTAAACATGCAGACTCATTACCATATTGCACATAACAGGTTATGTTAAAAGCACCTGAACTGTCGTAGGTATATATGCCTGGATTTAAAGTATGTAAAATTGTTCCATCACCCATATCCCACCAAATGTCGGAATATACGCCGGTTAGCGAAAAATCTAAAATTTGAATGGTATAATCGTCAATTTGTACCGTATTAAAACTTACCGTAGGTTGTGTTAGTGCGTTTATTTGAAAAGTGCGGATATCCAAAGCGTAAACAATATTATTTATTGTATCAACCATTTTGGCATAAACAAGTATTTCAGAATTAGCATTAAATGTTGCAGCATCAATTACATTAAGTGGCAACAAAATATCATTGCCATTAAATATTTCATCCGATAAATTAAGTGACCAAATATAATTAAATCCGGGTAGCGGTGAAATGCTATTGCCCAGTGTATCAAATAAATCGAAATGCAATAAAATGCTGTCCTCATATCCATATAAACAAGGGTCACTATAATCGCTAATTCTTAATGCATAAGTTGCATCTAAATACAATGGACCATCAGGAAGCCATTGCTGTAAATATGTTACTACATCGTCATAGTCATCGTTGGTTATTAAATTATTCCATTCATTTGGATCTACTTCGCGATACTTGCCAATTTCATATAATTCTTCCTCGTAATAAGAAGAGTCCGCATCACATTCATCATAAGGGTCGCCTCCATCAGAAGCATATCGGATATATTTAAATTTTTCGGACCTGACGGCATATTGAGGAAAACAAGAACCTTCTTTATTATCTTCAGATTCAAAACTAATCAATACAGGTCGCTCCCAATTGTTATCAGGATTGTCTAAAATGGGTACAATACTTTTGCCATCTAAATAATTACTGCCATCTTCAAAAGTTGGAAATGGTGTTCCGGTTAATTCACAAATGGTTGGATACAAATCCAATAAACTTACTGTCTGGTCACAAATATTATTACTTCCGCGATTTGGGTCATAAATAATAAAAGGCACTCTTACATCTGGTTCCCACAAGCTGCGTTTAAACCAATGATGTTTTTCGCCAAAAGAAAATCCATTATCCCCTGCAAAAATTATGATGGTATTTGCCTTGAGTTCCGGTTCCGAATTTAAATACTCCAACAACCTTCCAACTTGTGCATCTATAAATTGAATGCCTGCCATATAAGCCATAATAGCGTTGGCTCTTGTACTTTCGTATAAAATTTCTGCTCTGGCAGAATCACTCAATCCGGGATCAATTTCCGGCATGGGGTCCAATGTGTCGCAAAATAGTTGAAGACTGGCTTCAATATCGGCCTGCCCGGCTGAAATTGCCTTGCCAAGTGGCCCTAAATTATTATAATCGTTCCATCTAATTTCCGGTTGTGGTGGCATAATAATACCATTGGTTGGAAATGTATCTGCCGGATAATTATATGGAATGTTAAACGTATCAGCATAAAAATCTTTGATATAATCTGCAGGGAAATATTTTTCCGGTACATATAAATCCAGATGGGGCAAATCAAAACCAATCGACATAAAAAATGCGCTATCGCACAAGGCTAAATCTCCATCAACAATGTCTTTAAAAATTTTGATAGCGGTGTCCACTGCTCTGAAATCTTTTAAATCTTCTTCGAGACTGTCGGGTAAAATTCCCCAGTTCATTTCTTGTAAACCACTGTTATAGATTTCCATTTCGGTTAGCAACCACGCAAAATCGTTGAAAGATGTTGCTCTGCTCCACGACAATGTTTTTAAGCAGGGATCGGCAATGACATTATCAAAATCTTTATTAAATGCATCATGAAATACTTTATTTATACTAATGGTGTAATATCCGCCTGCGTCTTTTAAATGCTCAGGCAAAGTAATTACCTCCTCATTATTATTCGCTTCCGTAAAATTGTCCCTGAATTCATCCAAATAATTGTTATTATCATACACTTTCGTATACAATAAGTCTTTCCCGCTTAAAAAACTTGTCCTGGAAGGGCCGCAAACGGGGGCATTACAAAAAGCATTGGTAAATAAATATCCGTTATCAGCTATGCTTTTTATATTGGGCGTTTGAATTTGAGGATGCCCTTCAAACCCTTCAATATAGTCGTTTAAATCATCTACAACTATAAACAGAATGTTCGGTTTAGCAACATCCTGTGCCTGAAGCGCTGCTTGTAATAAAGTGAAAAGAAGTAGGATTGTTTTTTTCATGAGTATTTGCAAATGTAATATACCATTAATTTTTGATAAATGTTGCACTATAGTTAGTATTAGGAGTAAATATTTTAATAAAATAGCAACCCTGTGGCAAATCGTTTGTGCTTATTAAAAAATTATTGATTTGTGCTCCTAATGCAAATTGTTTTACTAATGATCCACCACTTGTATATATAAATATATTGCCACCTGTAGTATTATCCGGTATTGAAATTGTAAGTTGCGCATTGGTTGGATTTGGTGCAACCACTAAAGGCGAATTGTTATCGAATATTCCTATTTCGGTCACGTAGGTTTTTTCAATTACGTTTTCACAACTTAAATTATTACCATACTCGATTATACATTTAATAGTATAAGGACCTTCTTCCTCAAAAATAACAGGGCCGGGGATGGTATTCAGAAATGTAGGCCCAAAACCAAAATCCCACCAATAATTATTGTAATCACCTGTAATACTAAAATCTTCCACCTTCACAGTTTGAAATCCCCAACTTTTAAGATTGAAATTTACCACAGGCATATTGTCGGAATTAATATGGACATGCCGTAAGGCTAAACCAACAATTGTTTGTTTCGAAGTATCTAACATTTCTACAAACACCAACATCTCTTTAGCCGAAGAAAAAGTAACTTCATCTATTAACGATGTTGAGAAATCAACCTCGCTACCATATAATGTATCGCCGGTTAAATTGTTTGTCCAGCGATAAAGGAAAGTTTCCGGTGGAGTAACTAATGATCCACTTGTATCGAAAATACTAAAAGATAAATGGAGTGTTTCATCATTATTAGCATAACAATTAGGACTTACATCATTTATTTCCAAAAAATATGCCTTTTGTAAATACAAACTGCTATCCGGTAACCATTGTTGTAAATAATTAATTACCGGTTTAAAATCTTCATTACCTATCAGGTTATCCCATTCATTTGGATCCTGCTTAAAATTATTCCCAATTTCGTATAATTCACTTTCGTGCCAAGCGCCACTGGTATTACATGGCAAAGTTAAATCAACTCCATTTGATGTATAATATAAAAAATGGAAATTATTATTCCTGATACTAAATTGAGGAAAACAACCACATTGACTTAAATTTTGTTCTCGGTATGTTGCAATGGCCGGTTTTTCTATTTTAATATTCGGATTACTTAAAAACGGAAATAAACTATGTCCATCAAGATAAACTCCACCATCAGGTTGAAGTGGTTTTTGTATCGACGCGATATCACAAATTGTAGGGAAAACATCCAATAGGCTCACAGCACTAAATACTTGTTGTTCAACTGGATTTCTAAAGTCTGTAATTATAAATGGAACACGTAAATCATTCTCCCACATGGTACCTTTTTTCCAATGTTGTTTTTCGCCTAAACTAAAACCGTTGTCGCTGACTAATACAACAACCGTGTTATGATAAACTTCAGGATATAAGGAAAGCGAATCCAAAAATCGTTTTATTTGAGCATCAGCAAAATGGCAAGCTGCTAAATAACCTAGTTGGGTATTAGCGAATAAACTTTTAGTTAATATATCCAGACGCTCAGCTTCTGATAATCCATCGGCAAACTGTGGTACCGGATCATAATCTTCAATTTCAGATGCGTAATGAATAATGGCACTATCGTAATCAGCCATAACTTTCCCTAAAGCACCTAAATTATTATAATCGTTAAATATGGTATCCGGTTGAGGTGCTAACACTACACCATTGTAAGGGTAACTATTATCAGGTGTGTTATAAGGATAATCAAAAGGTTGGGTATATAAATTAGTAACAAAGTCGCTTGAAAAATATTTTTCCGGAACATACCAAGGCGAATGAGGTTTGCGAATACCTATTGACATAAAAAACGGATTACCACAGGTTGAGACTTCGCCATTTACAATACCATCAATAAATAATAATGCAGAGTCAACTGCGCGATAATCATATAAGAAGTGCTCTAACGAATCGGGTAAAATGGCAGTTGCCATATCATGCATACCAATGTTGTGTGCATTTCCATAAGTTAAAATATTGGCATCTTCGTTTTCATAAAACCAACTGTATTTATTCCAAGACAATGATTTACTGCAAGGGTTCCTGGTTATGGTATCATAGTCGGGTTCTGAATCAAAACAATGGAATATCTTGTTAATACCATATGTGTAATATCCATTCGATTTTAAATAACCCGGAAGTGTAAAAAATACTTCGTTGTCTAAGCCAGGTGTAAAGTAATCGGTAAATGGTTTACATGTAGGATTATTGTAAATTTTTGTATAACTCACATCTTTTCCTGCAAGCATACTAGTGCGTGATGGCCCACATTTTGGTGAAGATGCATGAGCATTATAAAATGTAGTTCCTTGTGATATTAATTGCTGCATTCCGGGATATTCAACTCCCGGCAATCCATTAACCGGCATCCCATAGTCATTCATATCATCAATATAAATCAAAATGATATTAGGAGATGAGCCGGCCTGACCAAAACCTGGCCCTATCCAAAGCATGATTAAAAAGAGTAATAGTTGTGTGCGTTTCATGTTTAATTTGTTACAATTAATGAGGTGGTTAAAACTTTTTCCTTATCTGTTAGGGTAATTACATATAAGCCTGCACTTAAATCGGAAATATTTATT
>DAORKJ010000060.1:0-23769 GCA_035439505.1 Chitinophagales bacterium | reverse complement strand
GGCGTTGTAAAATATATTGGCTTCCGGTTAAAAAACGGGCCATTAAAATATTATGGTTGGATGCGACTTTCAATTAGCAATACTACACCGTTTGTCCCTGTGCCAACTTCCATTAATATTTTAGATTATGCCATCAATTGGACACCTAATACACCAATTCTTGCAGGTCAGGGCCTCATTTGTATTGTTACCGACCCGCTTGGAACTGGCACAACCACAGCGCATTGGGCTAAGGTATATTGGGAACCACAGCCGGGAGTATCCTATTATGAAGTGGCTTACCGTGAACCGGGTGGATTTTGGGAAACAAAATTGGTTGCGCCCGATAAAACAAATACTAAATTAAATGGATTAACATGTAGCACCAATTATGAATGGCAAATTCGAAGCGCCTGTGCCGACGGCTCTATGTCTGATTATTCTGAATCACAATTTTTTACAACAGCATCGTGCCGACTTGACGGTGAAGATGCGGAAGAAGTAGATGAAGCAGTTTCTTTATACGCCAACGCCAATCGCGTGTTTATTTATTTTGATGATGCCGTAACTGAACCTTCTCAATTATTTATTTATAATATGCTTGGTCAGTTAATGATGGAAACAACAGTGCAAAATCAGCAAAATATTTTCGAGTTAGATATTCCTACCGGAATGTATACAGCAAAACTGGTTACACCTTCAGGTGATATCGGAAAAGTAATTGCTATTAATCAATAATAATTACTTACAAATTAATCAAATAGGTATGATTGGCGCTAAGCCTAAATCATACCTATTTTTTTATGAATATTGTTGAAATAAATTAATCGATATAAGGATAATCAACACGAATTAAAAACAATCCGTGTGCAGGTGCAGAAAGTGCATATTTAAATCGCTCCTTATTTTTTATGCCGGCATCAAATTCTGCTAAGGTCATTTTGTGTTTGCCAATCTGAATCATAGCACCAACAATTAACCGCACCATGCCACGTAAAAATCGGTCGGCAGATATGTACAAAACTTTTCGTTCACCATCATCTTTCCAATAGCAATCTACAATATTTACAATGGTTGTTTTTGAACCCTGATTGCTTTTACAAAAGGAAGCAAAATCGTTGTATTTTTTAATAATTGCACATGCTTGTTGCATCAATTCAAAATCCAAATCTTTAAAATGACGATAAACCATTAAGTCGTTGCCAAAAGGATTTTTTTGAAAGGTAAAAGTGTATTCATAAGCTCGCATAGTAGCGTCAAATCGCGCATGTGCTTTTTCATGCACCGGTATATGACGTTTAACTGCAATTCCTGCGGGTAAAAATTGGTTGAGCCGTAAACTGAAATTTTCAGGTAAAGTCACCTGTGTATCAAAGTGTAAAAAAAATTGCGAAGCGTGCACACCGGCATCTGTTCTTCCACAACCTATACAATGTATGTCGTCCCTCAATATGGTGCTGAGTGCTTCATCAATTTTTTGCTGCACACTAATACCATTAGGCTGCACCTGCCAACCAACATAACTCGTTCCCCTGTAAGCTATTTCTAAAAAGTACCTCACACTGCAATATTAATTAAATATCACCTAAACCATTCTTTATTATTTGCGGTACCTTATTATCTTTGGCCAAAATACATCCTATGTGGCAACGAATCCAAACCCTGTTTTTAATCATTGCGGCAATTGCCGGAGCAGCATACTTTTTTGTGCCAATTGCTGAAGTAAAAGGTGAAAATTTGCTGGGCAAAAATGATTTAATTACTTCCGCAGTTGCTGTTGCAGTTGTTTTGTTAAGTTTATTCGCTCTCACGCAATATAAAAATCGCAATTTGCAAATGAAGATGTGCCTGGTTAATATGGTATTTGCTTTTTCCCTTGCAGGAACTGCAGCTTTCACCGCAGTACAAACCGGTGGAACACCTCGTTACGAATTTGCCGTTGGAGTTCCTGTGCTGGCATTTATAGCCCTCTTTTTTGCCTGGAAAAACATCAAAAAAGATGATGACCTGGTTAAATCGATGGATAGATTCCGGTAAATACATATTATTGCCTACATTTTATTATTCCACTTTTCACGGGTGAATTGATTTTTTAGCAATAACCGCTTAATATTCACATAACCTGCCTACCTTAATTTTGTGCCAAAATCGGCATAAAATGAAAACGAAGGGATATATACTTTATGCCTTATTGTTGACACACATAATTAGTCATGCACAAGTCGCCCCCGGTGACATTGCTTTTGTAGGTTACAATGCTGATAATAACGATCAGTTTACCATTATAACAACCAATTATTTGGAAGATGGCATTCAAATTTATTTTGTTGATGCTGGATGGACAGGTTCGGCAATTTATGCCAGTGAAGGAGGAATTCTGTGGACTGTTCCTTCAGGTGGTGTGCCTACCAATACGATGGTTACATTTACCGGAGGTGGTGCAGGTGGATTTACCACTTTTCCATCAGGAAATTTAGAAGCCGGTGTAACAGTTTCATCAGGAACAATTGCAGCAAGCGGAATTGCTGCCAGTATGTCATTTTCTACAAATGGGGACCAGATTTTGGCATTTACCGGCTCAGTTGCCAGCCCTACGTTTATTGCTGCTGTTAATTTTAATGGTGCTTGGTCATGGACAGGCACAAATAATGCTGAACAAACATTATTACCTCCGGGATTAACAGACGGCACCAATTGTGTATTATTAAACGATAGAGATAATGGTAAAATAGACTGCTTATTATTACCCGACCCAGCCTCAGTTAGTGATTATAATAATGCGGCATACTGGGTATATAATGATGCTACGCGATATACATTACCGCCAACACTGGGCACATGTGAATTTTTGCTGCCACTGGATTTAATTGCATTTTATGGCACTGCTAATACCAAAGGAAATACATTAACATGGTCAACTGCTCACGAAATGTTATTGAGTGGTTTTGAAGTTCAACGAAGTATAAATGGTAATGATTTTATTCATCTCAGTTTTATTCCCGCAGCAGGAACAAGCAACAATGTCATTACTTATCAGTTTAATGACGATGTAACAACAGCTTCACAATATTATTATCGATTAAAAATGATAGATGATGATGATAGTTTTTCATATAGCGAAATAATTACCATCAGTCAGTCACTACACGATGCTGCTTATGTATTCCCGAATCCTGCCGGAGAAATTGTCACAATTGTAATACCGGAAAATATGTCCATTCAAACACTTCAAATGTTTGCTTCAAATGGTAATTTGATTCGTGAAGTGCAATTTGAAACAACCAACAATTATTTACAATTTGATGTCTCCGATTTAGCAAACGGCATGTATATATTGCGTTTAAATAGTGCAAGCCAATACCAAAGTTTATCGTTTATGAAATAACATAAACGATAAACAAAAGTTATAACAATAATATTACTTAGCCTCCGGGCGCATGTGTGGGAAAAACAACACATCCTGAATGGCATGTTGATTGGTCATAATCATCGTTAAACGATCAATACCAATTCCGATGCCTGCTGTTGGTGGCATACCATATTCGAGTGCGCGTAAAAAGTCTTCGTCTAATTGCATAGCTTCTTCATCGCCGCGTTTGCCTAACTCCAATTGCGATTCGAAGCGATGACGCTGGTCGATTGGGTCGTTTAATTCGCTAAATGAATTCAACATTTCTTTGCCATTACAAATAGCTTCAAAACGTTCAACTAAACCTTCTTTAGAACGATGTTTTTTAGCAAGCGGACTCATTTCAACAGGATAATCGGTTATAAATGTTGGCTGAATTAAAAACGGCTCACATTTTTCACCGAAAATTTCATCTATCAGTTTGCCTTTACCCATTGTAGCATCTACATGCACTTTGAGTGATTTTGCAGTTTTGTAAATTTCATTTTCATCCATATTCGAAATATCAATGCCTGTAAAATGTTCTATGGCTTCAAACATGGTAAATCGTTTCCAAGGACGTTTAAAGGAAATAAGATTATTGCCCACCTGAACTTCGGTTGTGCCATTTACTTCAATAGCAACTTTTTCTATCATTTCTTCCACAAAATCCATCATCCAGATATAATCTTTATAAGCAGCATAAAATTCCACCTGAGTGAATTCCGGATTGTGGAACCTGTCCATACCTTCGTTGCGGAAATCTTTTGAAAATTCATATACTCCATCATATCCGCCAACAATCAATCGTTTTAAATACAATTCATTCGCAATTCGCATATATAATGTCATATCCAATGCATTGTGATGCGTTTTAAACGGACGTGCAGCAGCACCACCATAAAGTGGTTGTAGAATTGGGGTTTCAACTTCTATATATCCGAAACTATTTAAAAAGGTACGGATGGTATTTACCAGTTTAGTTCTTTTAATAAATACTTCACGCACGTCAGGATTAACAATTAAATCCACATAACGCATTCTGTAACGTTGTTCGCTATCGGTAAATGCATCGTGCACATTTCCTTCGGCATCGGTTTTAACTATTGGCAGCGGACGTAAACTTTTGCTGAGTAAACTGAATTCACTCACGTGGATAGATGTTTCACCTGTTTTTGTAGTAAATACATATCCTTTAACACCAATTATATCACCTATATCTAAATGTTTTTTGAATACTTCTTCATACAACGATTTGTCTTCACCCGGACAAATTTCATCTCCCTTCACGTAAATCTGAATTTTAGATGTACTATCCTGAATAACAGCAAACGACGCCTTTCCCATAATACGTTTACCCATTACCCTTCCGGCTAAACTAACATGCTTGAACGAATCCGGTTGTTCGGGAAACTGTTTAAGAATGGTAGCAGCAGAATGACTAATTTCAAATGATGCAGCAGGATAGGGTTCAATACCCATGTTGCGTAATGCCAAAAGGCTTTCGCGTCGAATTTGTTCTTGTTCTGAAAATTGTTGTGACATTGTATTAACCTGATAATTTGCGGCAAAGATACGCAGATACAACCGGAGATAGGGAATTTATCCTTTTTTTTGAAATGACTGGCTTCAATTTCAGTCTCAAGAACTATCAGTGATAGGTAAGTGATACAATATTTGCGTTGCCTTCCTGGCCTTCGTTGGTGATAAACATATCGCCATTTGGTTTAAAGGTTAAACCTTCGGGTTTGTTAAATAACACTGGGTCTAAAAGTTGAATGGCAATTATTTTGCTTTTGTCGTTCACAACAAACAACGCATGGTCAGCAGCATTTAAAATGTATAAATTACCCGAAATGGGATGAATAGCGATGGCTGAAATATTAAATTTAAATGTATTTTTATTTTTCCCTTTTTTGTTTGCCCCAACACCACTCATGTCTAAATTCTTTTTATCGGCAAAAGTCATTGCATCCTCTACCCGCATTTCGAATTTGGCATTTTTATCCAATTTGTGTTCCGATAAATCAAATGCGTATATCTGACGTACATCTTTTTCGACATCTGAATTGGTGACTTTATTTTTACAACCTATCAATAATTCATTCTCCCCATAATTAAAACACAGGCCCTCATTATTTGAAGCAGGCACATTGGTAGTATAACTTTTGGTAGATATTTTTTTGCTGTTAAAATCGCTTATCTCAAATAATTTGCCATCGCTGCGTAAAATATAAATGTAATTGTATGCAGTAGTAATACCTTCATAATCGCCATCTGCATGAAATGGATGTCGCTCCTTTATTCGGTTATGCTGAATATCGTAAACAAATAAAATTCCATTTTCATCCTGCACGCAAACTACGGTGCTGTCGTTAATAAATGCTATCCCCGATATTTCTCGTAATGAATCCGGTAGGGAAATGATTTTGTCAGGTTGCTCAAAATTGTAATGTTTAAGCTCTCTGCCGGAACCCAAGGAAAGTGATGTGATTAAAACTAACAGTAAATAATTCATCCTTACGAAAATAATCATTTTTCAACTAGAAATCATTTTTGTTGGGAGAAGTATTAATAATTATTGCAATTAATTTAACAATAAATGGAATGCTAAATAAAAACAATAATTGAATTAAGCAATTAAAGCTTCCCAATATTCCGCACCTCTTCTGGTATGAGGAATTACAATGGTTCCACCAACAATATTGGCCACAGCAAAAATTTCATAAATTTCTTCAGTAGTAACACCTTCTTCAAAACATTTACCCAGGTGGTATTTAATACAATCATCACAACGAAGCACCATACTCGCAACCAAACCTAACATTTCTTTGGTTTTAACTGAAAGTGCGCCCTCAGCATATGTATTGGTGTCGAGGTTAAACAAACGGTTAATCACTTTATTTTGTTTGCCCAATATTACTTCGTTCATTTTTGAACGGTAGTCGTTAAATTCATTTACTAATTCGCTCATAACAGGTATTTTGTTCAAAGTTCATATTTGATGGAGGAAACTGCAAATTTTGATTGAGATTATACAATATTTGAACTGTCAGGTCGTCCTATTGTTATATTATTTAACTATTAGGTTTATCTTTACAAACACAATTTAACAAACAATGGCAACTACAACTCCCGCAGCTCCGGCAAAATCTAGAACCGGACTATTTATCACCTTAGGTGTAATCCTGGTGCTTATTTTGATAATCAGAAGCTCGTTTAATGGTATGGTAGCAGCTGATGAAACAGTAAATGAAAAATGGAATAACGTGGAATCTGCCTATCAGCGTCGTCTCGACCTTATCGACAATTTGGTAAATACCGTAAAAGGTGCTGCCGATTTCGAAAAATCGACCCTTACTGAAATTATCGAAGCTCGTTCAAAAGCTACCAATGTTACTATCGATCCTTCAAAAGCTACACCGGAGCAATTACAGTCATTTACGGAAGCTCAAAATGGAGTAAATTCAGCATTAAGCAGATTATTGGTGGTAGTTGAAAATTACCCAACATTAACTGCAACACAGGCTTATCGCGATTTGATGAGTTCGTTAGAAGGCACTGAAAATAGAATTAACGTAGCCCGTGTGGATTATAACGAGGCTATTAAAAACTATAATACCCGCATCAGGAAATTTCCTGCCAATATTTTAGCGAGTATAACCGGCTTCGAAAAACGCAATGGATTTACTGCTGCTGAAGGTGCAGATAAAGCGCCTAAGGTTGACTTTAGCGATAATAAATAACAGATGCCTCAAGCAAGAACCTTTTTTACTGCTGAACAACAGCAGGAGATAATTCGTGCCATCCGCAACGCTGAAATGGATACCTCAGGTGAAATTCGTTTACACCTGGAAGAATCTTGTGGTGATGATGTATTAGATCGTGCTGCAGATATTTTTCGCAAACTCGAAATGCATAAAACGGAATTGCGCAATGGCGTACTAATTTATCTTGCCGTAAAAGACAGACAATTTGCGATAATTGGTGATGTGGGAATAAATGAAAAAGTACCGGAGAATTTCTGGGATGATATAAAAGAAGATATGGTAGCCAATTTTAAACAAGGCGATTTTGTGAAAGGGCTTATCAATGCCATTGAAACTTCAGGTAAAGAACTTCAACATTTTTTCCCTCGCAACGCTGGCGATATTAATGAAATGAGCGATGAAATTTCTTTTAGAAATGATTAAATTCAAAACACTATTTGTTGTTGCTTCGCTGTTTATTTTAACGCCGATTACACTTGTTGCCCAAAGCGATAAAGACTTGCTGAAACGCCCGTCACCACCGCGTTTGGTAAATGATGTTGCCAATGTAATTGACGATGCAGCAGAAGCTCAACTTGAAAATAAATTAGTACATTATAACGACACCACTTCTACACAAATTGCAGTAATTACCATATCTAGTGTTGAACCTTTTGAAATAGGCGATTACGCTTATAAAATTGGTCGGTATTGGGGAGTTGGTAATGCAAATTTTGATAATGGTATCGTATTATTAGTTGCGGTTGACGACCACCGCATGTTTATTGCAACCGGTTACGGTACTGAAGCGTATTTAACTGATATTCGTTGCAATCAAATTATTGATCAAATTCTCACCCCCGCATTTCAGCAAAACGATTTTTATGGTGGTATCGACAATGCAACCACTGAAATGATGAAATATATGACCGGTGCATACGAAGGCCAACCTTATGGCAATGCTAACGATGCACCACCAACCTTAATTATTATCATCATCATTATTATCATCATCTTTTTTATCTCGCGCAGAACAAAAGGTGGTGGAGGAACAACATTTAGCAGAAGAGGACCAACCTATTGGGGTGGTGGAGGCTTCGGCGGTTTCGGAGGAGGTGGTTTTGGCGGCGGTGGAGGCGGTGGCGGCTTCGGCGGATTTGGTGGTGGCGGTTTTGGCGGCGGTGGAGCCGGTGGTTCTTGGTGATGCCGCAATGTTTGTTTGCTTTTTGCTACATTCACTAAATTATACATGCATTTCACATGCTTAATTGCATATTTCACACGATTTTGTAACGTGAGGAGCCAACTATACATATCTTTATTGGCAAATAGTTGATTTTGAATATTGCTTCGTGTACATATGGTCACTTATATAAACAGTATTTACTACTTGGGTTAATTTACATTTTATCGGTTCACTGCGCCTTTACACAAGTTCCCGGAATGTATCCGGATATCGAATGGCAAAAATGTAATGGAGGTTCTGCAATGGAATGGGCATATAACATGGTTCCAACAGCTGATGGAGGCGTTGTTTGTGTTGGTAGAACCAAATCAACTGATGGTGAAGTTACAGGCTTTGTTGGGGAAGAAGATTGTTGGATTACTAAATTAGACAGCAACGGAAATTTAATGTGGCAAAAGACTCTTGGTGGACTTGAATTCGACCACGCAGCATCAGTAGTTGAAGCTGCTGACGGGAGTATTTATGTTGCCGGATATACCGGTTCAATTGATGGCGATTTTGTTAGTTCGCATGGTTCAAACGATGCCTTCGTTGCAAAAATATCATCCACAGGTTTGTTACTCTGGATTAAATGTTATGGCGGGCCAGGGAGTGACACTGCCATAAAAATTGATTTCATTTCAGAAAATAAAATTTCCTTTCTTGGAACCTCCGGCACAGTGGGTGGTGATGTGACTTCAAATTACGGCATGTCCGATTTGTGGTTGGTAGCAATTGACTCTGCCGGAGCAATACTTTCCCAAAAATCATATGGAGGTAGCGATAGCGATTATGGAAAAGACATGGTGCAAACCGATGATGGCGGCTACGCAATCATATCTTCCGCACAATCTAATGATATTGATGCGACATATAACCATGGTAGTTGGGATTATTGGTTTTTAAAAATAGATAGCAATGGAATTATTCAATACCAAAATTCATTAGGGGGTTCAGGTGAGGATATGCCAAAAGCAATTACTAAAAGTTTAAGTAATGGCTATTACATTAACGGTCAATCAGCTTCAAAAAATTATGATGTTACCGGTCACCACGGTGTTGATTGGACACATGATTTTTGGGTGGTGCATATCGACTCTATGGGAGAATTAATTTGGCAAAAATCATTAGGCGGATTTGACGATGATAATGGTGAATCAATATTTGTTCAAGACGAGAATAATATTATTGTCGGTGGAAGTTCACATTCACATGATGGTGATGTAATTGGCAATCACGGATCTCCCGGATATTCCGATTATTGGATGATATGTTTAGACTCGTTAGGTTCTATTAATTGGCAAAAATGTTTCGGAGGCACTCTTACAGATTATGGAATGGCATATACCCTAATACCTGGAAATGGTTTTATGGCAACAGGCATGGGGGTTTCAAATAATTTCGATATTTCCGGTAACCATGGTTATGGCGATTTTTGGACAATAAAACTTTCAGAACCTTGTTTGCATACTACTTATTATTCTGATTATGACGGTGATACTTATGGCAATCCATTTAATGCTATAAATAGTTGTGAAGATACCTTAATAGGTTATGTGCTTAACAATTTAGATTGCAACGATTCCAATTTTGTAATTAATCCTGATGGAATAGAAATTTGTAATGATCTCGACGATAATTGTAATACATTATATGATGAAGGATTTGCATTGAATGTATTTTTTGCAGATGCAGATGGTGATGGATTTGGGAATACTGCTATTTTCATCGTTTCCTGTTTAACAGAAATTCCAGGATATGTTGAATTGGGTAATGATTGCAACGATACTACCTTAATAATTAACCCCGACGCAACAGAAATTTGCAATGGAATTGATGATAATTGCAACGGATTAATTGATGATGGCTTTGCAATGAATACTTATTATTTTGATGCCGATGGCGATTTATTCGGAGACCACGAAAACGATACCACTGCTTGTGTAGCAGCAATTTCAGGTTTTGTAGCAGATAGCACCGATTGCGATGATTCCAATCCATTAATATTTCCAGGCGCAGAAGAATTGCTCAATGGAATTGATGATAATTGTAATCTGTTAATTGATGAAGGCGTTGCAATAAATACCATTAACACAATGCCGTTTAATGTTTTTCCGAATCCTGCAAATAATGAATTATTCATATCATTTCAAATTCCGGTAAATGGCAATGTTTCACTCTATGATTTAATGGGAAATTTGGTTTTAATTAAACCAATAGTTGAAATTAATTTCCTTAAAATTGATATTGCACTACTCGCTTCCGGAAACTATTTTTTACAATTTAACTCAAATGCAGGCAGTGAATTTTTGGGTATAATACAGAAAGAATAAATTAGTTCTCAGACTTGCACTGAATGTATGTTTTGCCTATTTTTCACTTCTTTTTTGTAGGTGAAGGCATTTCAGGGTCTTCCAATTCGACAGCCGGGTCCCAATACAACAACTTAAAATTAACTACTTGGTCGTTTTTAACTTCAATGCCTTCCTTTTCTAACAAGGCTACCATCTTTTCGGGCGGATTAAAATGTGCTTTACCGGTAAGTAACCCATTTCTGTTCACTACTCTGTGTGCGGGCACCTTTGGTTTGGCGTTGTGACTGGCATTCATAGCCCATCCAACCATTCGGGAGCTAAGTCCGGTCCCCAAATATTTGGCAATGCTGCCGTAATTGGTAACCCTGCCTTTGGGTATTAATCTTACTACTTGCCATACCTGATCAAAAAAGGTGTCCGGTGAATATTTTGATGCCATACCACAAAATAATTCCATTTTATCCTAATAATCTCCAAAATCCTACCGAAAATTGCAGCATGTTATCCAAAATTGTTAAAGCAGGGTCTATTACCAATCTCACCGATGCACGATTTTTTGCAGCTTACGATGTAGATTTTATCGGATTTAACTTCGACCCAAAATCACCGGATTATATTTCACCACAAAATGCACTCGCTATAAAAGGTTGGATTACCGGACCGAAAATTGTTGCCGAATTTGCTAATCAGGATATCGATAATATTAAAAATATTATTCAATTTTTTGAACCTGATTTTGTTGAAGTAGATGATAGTTTTATGGCAACTATTTTACCGGAATTACAACAGCTAAATATGCCGGTAATTGTCAGAACAAGTCAATTATTTTCACCACAGGAAGATGTCATGTTTTATGTAACTTCTATAACCAATCTTCAACAAATAAAAGATGTATCAAAATATATTTTCGACCTGAGTGAAACAACGGATGATTTACCTGAATTAAATAATATTCTTGCCATTCAATTAAAAGGCTCACCTGAAATGGAAGTAGGCATAAAATCTTTCGACCATATTGCGAATATGCTGGAACAACTAACCCTATAAAATCTCCGCAACTCCTCTCTCCGCGCTTTTAGTCCACTGAGGCGGATGAACCTAGCACTATTGCAACCTTTGCGTCCACGAATAAATACAACCTACCAACGCACATGTATAAAAATCCACCTTCGGGCCTTTGCGAGAAAAAACTCACCGCGCTTTTAGTCCGCTGAGGCGGATGAACCACGCACCAATACAACCTTTGCGTCCTTGAATAAATACAGCCTACCAACGCACATTTATAAAAATCCATCTTCGGGACTTTGCGAGAAAAAAATCTCTGCAACTCCACTCTCCGCGCTTTTAGTCCGCTGAGGCGGATGAGCCACACACCAATACAACCTTTGCGTCCTTGAATAAATGCAACCTACCAACGCACAGTTATAAAAATCCACCTTCGGGCCTTTGCGAGAAAAAACTCTCCGCAACTCCACTCTCCGCGTGAAACAAAAAGTTGGATTATCAAATAGCAAACCTTACATACTTAATCGTCTTCTGCTCCGCAAGATGCATTTTTTCGTAATACGTTTTTATTTCCAAAAATGGATGTGGTAAGGGTTTGGAATAGATGTCATCATCGGCGTATAACAAAGTATAATTTCCTTCCTTAACCGTATCTACAGTAAACGCATATAAGGTAGGGTCGTCGGTTTTTAAATTAATGATGGCACCGGGTTTTAATATTTTTTTATAATAACTCAGAAATCGTTCGCTGGTTAAACGTTTTTGGTCCTTGCCTTTTTTTAAATGTGGGTCTGGAAAAGTAATCCATATTTCACTCACTTCACCAGGTTCGAAAAATGTAGCGATAATATTGATATCTGTCCGCAAAAAAAATGCATTCTCAATTTTCTCTTCTAATGCCCGTTTTGCACCACGATGCATACGATTGCCTTTTACATCCACGCCGATATAATTACTTTTTTTATCAGCCAGCGCCATTTCACAAGTGTATTCACCTTTGCCACATGCTAATTCTAAAATAATGGGATTGTTATTTTTAAAAATTGTACTATGCCATTTCCCTTTTGGGTCAACAATTTGTTTTTCATGATTCACGACCACAGGCTGCAGAAAATTAAAATTCTGCAATACATTCGTGAAGGTATCTAATTCAGCAAAGCGCTGTAACTTACTTTTTCTCACCAGGTTTTTATTTGCGTTGCAAAGGTATAAAATCAATAACCATGGTTTCACTACTTTCTCCTTACCGCATTTTGTTTGAAGTTGTTAATTCTTGACGGCACGCAGCGCTTAATTTGTATAAATCTTATAAACTTCCTACATTTCGACCTCAACTACAACCACTTATGAGCAGTTTATTCAGGAAAAAGACCATCTCAAGTGTAATGCAAAACCTGGACGTGGCCGATGATATTAACCACAGCTCCGGCTTACATAGAACCCTTTCAGTCCGCGATTTAACCTTTTTTGGTGTTGCCGCTATTATTGGCGCCGGCGCTTTTAGTAGTATTGGAAGTGCTGCCGCAAGCGGTGGCCCGGGGGTAATCGTATTGTTTATGATTTGTGGTATTGCCTGCGGTTTTACTGCCATGTGTTATGCCGAATTTGCCTCGAGAATTCCGGTAGCAGGAAGTGCATATACTTATGCCTATACCTCATTTGGTGAAATTGTTGCCTGGATTATAGGTTGGGCTTTGTTGATGGAATATTCTATAGGTAATATATATGTAGCATTTGCATGGAGCGACTACTTCGAAAACCTGCTCAACCTGATGCATATCCATTTACCTTCATGGCTTACACAAAATTATCGCTCCGCGCATGCCGAAATGGGTGATGCATGGAATAATGCTCCGGTAATTGGCGGCTTACATATTATTTTCGATTTCCCTGCATTGCTTATTAATTTTTTAATTACCTGGCTGGTGTATGTTGGCGTAAAGGAAAGTCGCAACATCAGTAACCTTATGGTGATAATTAAGTTATCTATCATCGTTTTAGTAATAGTTGTCGGAATTTTTTATTTAGATATTGATAACTGGACACCAATAAATGATAAAGGTGTAGAATCATTTTTCCCGAACGGATTTAAAGGTGTAATGGCCGGAGTTGCAGCAGTGTTTTTTGCTTATATCGGTTTTGATGCGGTAAGTACCATGGCCGAAGAAGCAAAAAATCCTCAACGCGATTTACCTCGTGGTATGATTTATTCACTGGTAATTTGCACTATTGTATATATAATTGTTTCACTCGTGCTTACCGGTATGGCACATTATAAATCTTTAGCAGTTGGTGACCCGCTTGCCGAGGTATTTAAAATGCACGATGTGGGTTGGATGGAAGCACTTATTTCGGTAAGTGCAGTTGCGGCTATGACCAGCGTACTGCTTGTGTTCCAGATGGGTCAGCCACGTATTTGGATGAGCATGAGCCGTGATGGATTATTACCTAAAAAATTCCAGACAATTCATCCGAAATTTAAAACACCTTCGTTTGCAACTATCGTTACCGGTTTGGTAGTAGGTATTCCGATTTTATTTACAGATGAATCGTTTGTGCTCGACTTTACCAGTATTGCAACTTTATTTGCTTTCGTTTTAGTTTGCGGTGGTATTTTATTAATTCCTCGTCGCGAAAAAGAAGCTGGAAAATTTCATTTGCCTTATGTAAATGCTAAATTTATTTACCCAATAATAATTGTTGGTGTCGCACTAATCCTATTATTAAATGGCGCCACCAAAAATTATTTTCCCGATTTATTTAACATCAATCTTCAGGCAGAAGAGGCAACATATAAAATATCTACCCTCATATTTTGGGGTCTGTGTATAGTATTGAGCTTTTTCGCTTTCAAACGCAACTGGTCGCTTATTCCATTATTGGGGGTAACTACCTGTTCGTACCTCTTAACCGGAATGACCGCCAAAAACTGGCTTTGGTTCTTTATCTGGTTTGGTTTGGGATTGATTGTATATTTCTTGTACAGCCGCAAAAACAGCCGTCTGAATACCGAAAAGGCATGATTTTGGGTTGCTGCTAACAAAGTATAACACAAGGCACATTAGGTGCTTTGCAAAACCTTTATATCTTTAAGCACCAAAAAAAGGGAAAAGCATGAGTCAACCATCTTCACCATTACACCCAAAAGGGCTATACGTGCTCTTTTTTACCGAAATGTGGGAACGTTTCGGCTACTATCTGATGCTCGGTATTTTTTCGTTATACATGATTGATGCATGGGAAAACGGAGGAATGGGCTTTACAGGTCAAAAAAAATCTGATATTTATGGCACCTACATCGGTCTGGTGTATTTAACACCATTTATTGGTGGTTTACTCGCCGACAGGATTTTGGGTTACCGTAAATCTATTTTTATTGGAGGGTCATTAATGGCTGCAGGTTATCTGGGATTGTCGATACATCATGAATCGGCATTTTTTGTTTCCTTACTCCTCATCATTTTAGGTAATGGTTTCTTTAAACCAAACATTTCTACCATGGTGGGTAATCTTTATAACGATGAACGTTACAAAGCAAATAAAGACGCCGGTTATAACATTTTTTACATGGGTATCAACGTAGGTGCATTTATTTGCAACTTCGTAGCAGCATTTATGCGAATCAACTACGGTTGGGGATTTGCATTTGTGGCTGCAGGTATTGGTATGATTATAGGGTTAATCATTTTTGCAGCAGGGACTAAACATATTAAAGAAGCCGATGTATTAAAACCGGTTAAACCTGGCGATTTATCTACCGGCAAAATATTAGGTGCCGTTTTATTACCAATGTTTGGCTTCGGTTTGTTAGGATATTTTATAAATGGTATTACAGGACCTGAAAATCCGAATGGAAATATTTTAGGAACAGATACCAACGATGCATTTATTTTTGGATGTATTCCGGTTGTATTGTTTTTCCTGTATTTGATGTTTAAATCAGATAAAGAAGACCGCAGACCAATTGCAGCGTTATTAAGTGTATATGCCTGTATTGTTATTTTTTGGGCGGTATTCCATCAAAATGGTGATGCACTTACCGTATGGGCAGAAGAATATTCTCACCGCAAAATGAGTGATGGCGTTGCCAATGTTGCTGAAGATATTGGAATGGCACAAACGGTAAATTATCATCCTTCAGTGGAGTATAATGAAGAAGAATTCAGCAGTTATTTAGCCGGTTTAGGCACGACACGCGACTCGCTTACTGCTGCCGGAAATGAAGAAGGCGCAAAAGCGATAAGCGATGAAATAGCCATCAGAACAGCTTCTCATCGTTATTTTGAAAATTTACCTGAAGAAAATCGTCCTGCTCCCGGCGGTGATTTAAAATTAGTTTCTACAGAATTATATCAATCGATAAATCCATTCTGGGTTGTATTGTTAACACCATTAGTAGTAGGTGTGTTTGGCTTCCTTCGCAAAAAAGGCAAAGAACCTACAACACCAACCAAAATTGCTATTGGTCTCGTAATTACTGCATTAAGTGCATTGGTTATGGTGCTCGCAGTTAAATCTGTCGACATTGCAAACGATAAAGCAAGCAGTTTATGGTTAATTGCCACTTATGGTGTTATCACAATCGGTGAATTGTGTTTATCCCCAATGGGATTGTCATTAGTAAGTAAATTATCACCTCCGCGTTTAACGGCATTGATGATGGGTGGATTTTTCTTATCTACCTCTGTGGGTAACAAATTAGCCGGTATTTTATCCAGCAACTTTGAAGCAACAGATGATAAAGGCGGATTTTTCTTCACCAATTTTGTTTTAGTAATGCTCGCTGCTGCATTGTTGTTTGCATTATTAAAATGGCTAAATGGGGTGATGAAAGAAAAAGGAGTGAATTAAATTCATATTTACCAATTCAAATAAAAAAATCATTATGAGTGAACCAATAGATGAAATATTAGTTGACAATCATCGAAATGCTGCAAATGCTGAATTAGATAAAATTCAGTCGTTTACAGGTAAATACCCAAAACAATTATGGTATTTATTTACCGTTGAAATGTGGGAGCGCTTTTGTTTTTATGGCATGCGCGGGATGCTCACCGTATTTATGGCAAGTCAGTTAGGATTAACCGATAAAGCCGCCAATTTACAATATGGCGCCATTCAGGCATTTGTTTACGCATTTACATTTTTAGGTGGTTTATTTGCCGACAAAATATTGGGATTTAGAAAATCACTTTTTTGGGGAGCTTTAATGATGATTGCCGGTGGATTTATCATCGCAGCAGCACCTGAACAATTTTTTTATATCGGTATTTGTTTCTCCATAATAGGAACGGGCTTTTTCAAACCGAATATCTCCACCATGGTAGGCCAGTTGTATAAAGATGGTGACCCACGCAGAGATGCTGGTTTCAGTCTTTTTTATTCAGGTATCAACTTAGGTGCATTATTAGGTGGTATTCTAATGGTTTGGGTTGGTTTACACGTTTCATGGAGCCTCGCATTCGGATTGGTTGGTGTGGTAATGTCAATTAGTATTGTAACGTTTTGGTTTACACAAAAAACGTTGGGACCAATCGGTTTATCACCACTCAGCATTACGATGCCGGCATCAAAAAAACGGATGTACGAAATAGCCACTTATATTGGTTCATTATTGTTGATTCCACTCATATTAATTTTAGTAAAAAACAGCAATTATACCGACATGGTAATGTACACTGTTGGACCTGCTGCATTTTTATATGTGTTGTTTGAAATGAGAAAATATGATGGTGCCGCAAGAAAAAAATTAACTGCAGCATTAATATTTATTGTATTCTCTATTTTCTTCTGGGCTTTCTTCGAACAAAGTGGTGGCTCATTAGCATTATTCGCATTTAATAATTTACACGATTCGTTATTTGGTGTAAATATCGACCCGAACGTAGTTAATAACTCAGCAAACTCATTGTTTGTAATCATATTTGCTCCGCTTCTTGGTTTAGTGTGGGTGTATTTGGCCAAACGTAAAAAAGAGCCTAATTCAGCAGTTAAATTTGGTTTAGGATTTTTATTACTCGCAGCTGCATTTTATGTGTTTTATTACACCATTAATTTTGCCAACGAACAAGGTTTAACATCTTTAGAAATCTTTACACTTGGTTATTTCATCATTACATTTGGAGAGTTATGTTTGTCGCCAATCGGTTTGTCGCTCATGACAAAATTATCTCCTCAACCTATGCAGGGTTTAATGATGGGTATGTGGTTTTTGGCAAGTGCTTATGGTCAATATGCTGCCGGCTTATTAGGAGCAGGTATGAGCGTGGCCAGCGAAGATGCTTCAGCTTATGAGAAACTGGTATCCTATACCAATGGTTATCAGCAATTAGCCATTTATGCGGTTGTTGCAGGTGCGGCGCTCTTGTTACTGTCACCGGTAATCAAACGTTTAATGGGAAGTACACGATAAATCATGGGCAAGGTAACAATTGTTACAACACCCTATAATGAATAAACTTATTTTTGCACCGCCTCAGTTTTTATTTGAGGCGGTTTTTTTATGGAAATATTAGGATACATAGGGGCATTATTGGTGGGACTAACACTCGGTCTTTTAGGAGCCGGTGGTAGCATCCTTACTGTTCCGGTTTTGTATTTTTTATTTGATGTAGACGCGGAACTGAGCACGGCCTATTCACTTTTTATTGTGGGACTTACTGCTTTAATTGGTGCGGTGCCAAATATGAAAAGAAAAACAATCAGCTATAAAACAGCCATCATTTTTTCTATTCCCAGTTTAACGGCAGTGTATTTAACAAGGACTTATTTGTTAAAAGCGATTCCGGATAATTTATTGGAAATTGGGTCCTTCACGCTCACAAAAGATATAGGATTATTATTGTTTTTTGCAATTATCATGATTGTTGCCGCAATTAGTATGATTAATCAGCGCAAAATTGTTGACCCTGTTTACGACGAAAAACAACATTTTAATTACCCAATGATTATTGCAGAAGGTTTGGTTATTGGTACTTTAACCGGTTTGGTTGGTGCCGGCGGCGGATTTTTAATTATTCCGGCACTGGTAGTTTTTGCAAAATTGCCGATGAAAATGGCAGTAGGAACATCGCTTTTAATAATTGCCATAAAATCGTTGGTCGGATTTTTAGGCGATATTCAAACAGGCCAACTCATAGACTGGACATTTATGCTCGTTTTTTCAGCGGTAACCATTTCGGGCATACTTATTGGGACTTGGTTAAATAAGTATGTAGATGGTAAAAAGTTAAAGGGTGCCTTTGGCTGGTTTGTGTTATTGATGGGAATTTTTATTATTATTGAAGAATTATTTTTTGAAATATAATGTTATCATTAAGTGCCTTATCAATTTAAAATGAGTAAAAAAATGATTATTGCCGGTATTCTGATTTTGATTGTAGCGATTTTTGTTACATTCAAAAATGTGCAGGCTCAGGCACATGTGGAAAGCAATAGTTTTGACTTGATGTTATCTACCTTATTATCGCACGATGTGCCGGAATTGGGCATAAAAGATATTCCTTCTGATTCAAATATTATTTACCTCGATGCCCGCGAAAAATCAGAATATGATGTTAGTCATATCAAAAATGCTATTTGGGTGGGTTACGATACGTTTAATGCCGAACAATTAGCAAATTTGGATAGGGAAGCAACGTATATTGTTTATTGTTCTGTTGGATACCGCTCAGAAAAAATAACGCATCAGCTGCAGGTAAATGGATTTTTATTTGTATCTAACTTATATGGGGGAATTTTTGAATGGGTGAATCAAAATTTACCTGTTTACGATAATACCGACAATGCCACAACCAAAGTACATGGCTATTCCCCCAAATGGGGCATCTGGCTCAATAAGGGCGAAAAAGTGTACGAGTAATTTACAAAATTATTTACAGTGTTATGTGATATTCGTCACCCATAGCAACTCAAGGCCTGTATATCTTTGTAGTTCAACAGCACAAAATATAATATGGATAAGTATATTGATATTTTTTTGCAATCCTTTTCTGGTTATTGGAAATATCTTAGTCATGAAATATTAAATCCCCATTGGGGAAATTATTTTTATTGGTTGATAGGCATTTCGTTATTGGTGTGGATGCTGGAAATATTATTTCCTTGGCGTAAAGAGCAAAAAATTATCCGTGAAGATTTTTGGATGGATGCATTTTACATGTTTTTCAATTTCTTCCTGTTTTCGCTCATTGGTTTTTATGCAGTGTCTAACGTTTTTGTGCAGTTGTTTAATGATTTCCTTGCGTTGTTTGGAATTAAAAACGGAATTGCTATCGAAATAAATGCTTTACCATTTTGGCTAAAAATTACTTTCGCATTTATTTTAAAAGATTTTATTCAATGGAATGTGCATCGTTTATTACATGCCAATAAATATTTATGGCAATTTCATAAAGTGCACCACAGCGTAAAACAAATGGGATTTGCAGCGCACCTGCGTTTCCACTGGATGGAAAATATTATTTATCGCTCCATTCAATATATTCCTTTAGCCATGTTAGGATTTGGCATCAACGATTTTATCCTGGCTAATTTAATTGCATTGGTGATAGGTCATTTTAATCACGCAAATATTAATCTCCCTTTAGGACCATTAAAATATATTTTGAATAATCCGCAAATGCATATTTGGCATCACGCAAAATATATTCCTGCCGATAAACCGAAAGGTATCAATTTCGGTATCAGCCTGAGTATTTGGGATTATCTCTTCAAAACCGACTACATCCCTCACACCGGCCGCGACATCGAATTAGGCTGGCCCGGCGATGAACAATTCCCTAAAGATTTTATCCATCAGGAGATTTATCCGGTTGGGGAAGGGAAGGAGGGGAAGAATTGATACAGCCATTGAGCAATCCCGATAGCTATCGGGAGAAGCAACATTGAGCAAGATTGATGATTGAAACAGCCATAAAGCAATCCTGATAGCTGTCAGGAGAACAAGATTGGCTAATCTTGGCTTCTAATCTTATCCCGTATTCCATTCCACCACCGAACCCGGCTGTTTCCGCCTCGGCGGACGTTCCGTTCATTGGTACATTCGCACATCGGTACATTGGTACATCAACCTGCTTCGTCTTGACGTTTTTAACAGGTCAACACGTGGGTTGACCACAACCGCAGCTCTGAATTCCATTCCACTTAAGAACCCGGCTGTTTCATTGGTACATCGGTACATTCACACATTGGTACATTAACATCCGCCGCAGCGGACACATTAGCACATTAAGTATTAACTTTGCCCCGATGAGTCTGAAATACAAACGAATACTCCTGAAACTCAGTGGCGAAGCACTGATGGGCAACCAAAACTTCGGAATTGACCCTACCCGTTTACAACAATATGCGAAAGACATTAAAACCGCTTCTGATGCAGGCGTTCAAATTGCAATTGTAATTGGAGGTGGTAATATTTTTAGAGGAATGAGCGGCGTTGGTTCCGGTATTGATCGCGCTCAGGGCGATTATATGGGAATGCTGGCGACTGTTATTAATGGCATGGCCTTACAAAGTGCCCTCGAAAATGTGGGGTTATACACCAGATTGCTCTCTGCAATTAAAATGGAACAAATTTGTGAACCTTATATCCGCCGTCGTGCGATTCGTCACCTTGAAAAAGGTCGTATCGTAATTTTTGGCGCAGGAACAGGTAACCCTTATTTCACAACCGATACTGCAGCAAGTTTAAGAGCTATTGAAGTTGAGGCAGATGTAATTTTAAAAGGCACCAGGGTAGATGGCGTTTATACGGCCGACCCGGAAAAAGACCCTACAGCAACTAAATTTGATACCATTACATTCAGAGAAGTTATTTCCCGTAATCTTAATGTTATGGATATGACCGCATTTACATTGTGCGAAGAAAATAACTTGCCGATTATTGTTTTCGATATGAACAAACAAGGTAATCTTGAAAAATTAATCAGCGGCGAAAACGTCGGTACATTAGTAGCTGGAAAATAATTACAATTAAAACTGATAAATAAAATATATAAGTTATGCATGAAGATGAATTAAGTCTGACGATAGACATGGCGCAGGAAACAATGCAAAAAGCCATCAAACATCTTGAAGTAGAATTGTCGCACGTAAGAGCAGGAAGAGCTACATTGGCTATTCTGGATAATGTGCGTGTCGACTATTATGGTGCACCCACGGCTTTGCATCAGGTGAGTAATCTTTCAACCCCCGATGCAAGAACAATTACTATCCAGGCTTGGGATAAAAAAATGCTTGGCGAAATTGAAAAAGCAATTCTTGCCGCAAATATTGGACTAACGCCGGTAAATAATGGCGATATTATTCGTTTAATTATGCCACCACTCACCGAAGAGCGTCGCCGCGATTTAGTGAAACAAGTTCGCCACATGGGTGAAAATACGAAAGTAGCTATCCGCAATATTCGCAAAGATGCCAACGAGGATATCAAAAAATTACAAAAAGAAGGTCTCCCTGAAGATATGGCAAAAGACGGTGAAGACCGCGTGCAAAAACTCACGGATAAATTTATTGCTGAAGTGGACAAACATCTCACAATAAAGGAACAAGAAATAATGACTGTATAACATTTGCTAATTTGCTAATCAGCTAATTGCTTAATTATGAACTATCGTAAAGAAAAAGACACCATGGGCGTGGTTGAAGTTCCCACCGATGTGTATTGGGGCGCACAAACTCAGCGTTCTATCATGAATTTTCCTATTGCTCAGGATATAAATAAAATGCCTAAAGAAATTATTGCAGCTTTCGCTTATTTAAAAAAGGCTGCTGCATTAACCAATCATCAGTTAGGCGTTTTAGATAAAGATAAATGCGATGTCATCGGAAAAGTTTGCGATGAAATTTTGGCCGGAAAATTAAACGAACAATTTCCTTTAGTAGTTTGGCAAACTGGTTCAGGTACGCAAAGTAATATGAATGTAAATGAAGTGGTTGCGTATCGCGGACATGTGATGATGGGTGGTGATTTAATGGATGAGAAAAAAGCTATTCATCCTAACGATGATGTAAATAAATCGCAATCATCCAACGATACTTTCCCAACGGCAATGCATATTGCGGCATATAAAATATTAATTGAAAATACCATTCCCGGCATTGAAAAATTGCGTGATACATTAGACGCAAAATCAAAAGCATTTATGCACGTGGTGAAAATTGGTCGCACCCATTTTATGGATGCCACACCATTAACGCTTGGTCAGGAAATGAGTGGCTATGTTTCTCAACTCAATCACGGATTAAAAGCTATTAAAAATACATTAGAACACTTAAGCGAACTGGCTTTAGGTGGTACTGCTGTTGGAACCGGAATTAATACACCTGATGGTTATGCTGAATTAGTGGCAAAAAATATCGCAACATTAACAGGATTACCTTTTATAACTGCAGAAAATAAATTCGAAGCTTTAGCTGCTCACGATGCCATAGTTGAAGCACACGGGGCATTAAAAACCGTTGCCGTTTCGTTGATGAAAATCGCCAACGATATTCGTATGTTGTCGAGCGGACCACGTAGTGGAATTGGTGAAATTCATATTCCGGATAACGAACCTGGTTCATCTATTATGCCGGGTAAAGTAAACCCAACACAATGTGAAGCACTTACAATGGTAGCTGCACAGGTAATGGGAAATGATGTTGCAATTAATATCGGCGGAGCTACAGGCCATTTCGAATTAAATGTATTCAAACCTGTAATGATTTATAATTTTTTACACAGTGCACGTTTAATTGGAGATGCATGTGTTTCGTTTAACGATAATTGTGCAGTAGGTATAGAGCCAATTGAAGCGAATATTAAAAAACACGTAGATAATTCATTAATGCTGGTAACGGCTTTAAATACCAAAATTGGTTATTATAAAGCTGCCGAAATTGCGCAAACTGCGCACAAACAAAACAAAACATTAAAACAAGTGGCAGTTGAGTTAGGGTACCTCACCCCTGAACAATTTGATGAATGGGTGATACCAATGAACATGGTAGGAAAAATTTAAATGATATCGTATTGAAATAATAAAGGCTGATTATATCCAATATAATCAGCCTTTTTATTTAGGCAACAAAACCACCGTCGTAGACGGTGGTCAGGAGTAAAGGTAA
>DAORKJ010000059.1:12080-24207 GCA_035439505.1 Chitinophagales bacterium | reverse complement strand
ATACTATCGGTAACCTGATAAATTTCATTCATAAAATCAACTTCAAATAATAAATCCTAATATAATATAAACCAAACAACTCACTCCCCAAGCCAACAAAGCGTATGGCAATTGCGATAACCCATGTTGCATATTATTAGTCTCACAACTTTGTGAAGTTAATACTGTGGCATCGGAATATAAACATGCGTTTGCACCGAAAACTCCTGCACTGATAATTGCACCAATATTGAGGTAAACATTGGAATCAATATGTTGTGCCAGCGGAATAACAATTGGAATTGCCACCACATATAAACCCCAGCTTGAACCTGTTGTAAACGAAATAAGTGATAATGCTATAAAAATAATTACAGGTAAAAACGCCTTGTTTACGTATGGTGTTACGCTGTTGATGACATATTCGGTTAAACCCATTTTATCGCCAACTTCTTTTAACATCAGCGAAACAACCACAAGTGCCAAAGCAAACAACATGGAATTAAATCCTGTAAATATTGTTTCAGTCAATAATTGCACGCTGGCAATTTTGCTGATTAAAAAATAAAAAAAAGTAAAAGCTACGCCAATTAACACACCTTTTAGTGCATCTATTTCTATTCCTGGTGTAGATGTATCTTGAAATATGACAGTACTAATCAACACAACTAATAGTGGTACTAAAAAATATCTTGCTTTTGGGTTTACCAATTTAGGAAATGCATCAAATTGCACCATTGATAGTTTGGTGCCATCAGGTATTGTTTGCCCGGTTGTTTCAGCACGATGTATGGCAAGTTTCATTTTTTTGAAATGCGGCAAAATGCCAAAAATGAACAATGGAATCATGAGTATAGCAACCCACCCGTAAGCAACAAAAGGGATAACAGAAAAATAACTGGCTAAACCCTGCCCTTCTGCGGCAAATCCTGAAGTTTCCAATTGTTTGCCAATAAATAATGTCCAGGTTGAGATTGGCACAATAACACATAATGGTGGAGAAAGTGTATTAACAATATAGGCAAGATATTCACGTGGAATTTTAAATTTATCGGTAACATTTCGCATGGTAATACCTGCTGTCAATGCGCTTAAATAATCATCAATAAAAACTAAAATACCGAGTAACCAAGTACCAAATAATGCCGATTTTTTAGATTTCATATATTGCATCATACGTTCCCCAAATTTGAGGGCTCCACCACTGCGTACCATTAATCCCATAACTGAGCCATATAATCCGCACACAACAATTACCCAAATGGTATCTTCACTTGACATAACTGTGTACAATGAACTGATAAATCCATCAAAAAAACCCCATCCGTCAATTAAAATAAATCCAGCTACACATCCAATCAACAAGCCTTCAAATGATGACCTCAATAAAATTGAAACAACAATTACTACCAATGGTGGAACTATTGATAACCATCCGTAAGCTGAGCTGAGTTCTTCCATGTAATTAATTTTAATTCGCTTTATTATAAGCCACCAATGGCAATTAATTTTTTCTCCATATACTCCAACATTCCTTCGCTTCCACTTTCATGACCAATACCACTTTGTTTCCACCCGCCAAATGGCGCTTCAGTAGCATGAGGTGCCCATTCATTAATGCCAACCATCCCAAATTCAAGTGATTCACTCAAATAAATAGCATGATTGATATTGTTGGTCCAAATGTATGCAGATAAGCCATATGGTGTTTGATTTGCTAATGTGATTACTTCTTCAATAGTTGAAAATGAAATAAGCGGCATAACAGGTCCAAATATTTCTTTATGAATAAATTCAGATTGTTTATTCAAAACTTCAATAACAGTTGGCAAAATAAAATTACCAGGATGTTGGGCTGTACCACCTGTTATAATATTATTTTTTTCTTCCTTTGCCTGCTCAATAATTTGTAACACATGTTGTTGCTGTGTTTTATTAATTAAAGGACCTAAACGTGTTTCACTATCTAACCCGTTACCAACAATTAATGCTGCTGCATAATTAGCTACCAAAGCGGAAAATTCATGAAATATTTTTTCATGCACATAAAATCGTTGAGGCGAAATACATACCTGTCCACAATTCCTGAATTTAGTTGCAACAGCTGTTTTAGCCACGTGTTCAATATCCACATCTTCAAGAATAATAACCGGCGCATTGCCTCCTAATTCCAATGCAAGTTTTGTATTTGTTTTACTGGCACCATCCATCAAAATTTTACCAACTCTTGTGCTACCGGTGAAACTAATTTTTTTAACCGCACTATGATTTAACATAGCAGCGCCAATTTTTGCAGCATCGCCATGCACTAAATTAATTACACCAGCCGGTAATCCGGCTTCTACTAATGCAGCAATTAAATTCATACCGGTTAAGGGCGTAAATTCACTTACTTTAACTACCAATGTACATCCTGCAGCTAATGCAGCTGCCCAGGCACGTGCCGGGTTGTAGGCCGGGAAATTCCATGCAGTAATAACACCGATAACACCCATAGGCTGATAAATTACTTGCATTCGTTTATCGGTTCTGGAAGATGGAATTACTTTCCCGTATCCGCGTTTTGCTTCTTCAGCGTACCATTCAAATAAATTTGCTGCTACAGTTAATTCGCCCTTTGCTTCTGCCAATGGTTTGCCACTTTCCATTACCATATCTTGTGCAAATACCGAAATATTTTTTCTGATGATGTCAGCAGCTTTTCTCAGTATATCTGCACGTGTCCATGGCGATATTTTTTTCCAGGTGGTAAAGGCATGTGTTGCAGCATCAATAGCTAACAAACAATCACGGTCATCTCCAAATGGTACCGTGGTAATAATTTCTTCAGTAGCCGGATTAATTACTTCCCAAAGTCCACCGTTTTCGGCATCACAATAATTTCCATTGATGTACTGTTTTTTCATATATCTAATTTAAGCAGCTATAATTTCAGCCAAACAATTTTCGATGATATCTAAGCCGCGATTCAAATCTGTTTCACTGATGACAAGCGGTGCAAGATTGCGAATTACGTTACCATGTACACCTGCAGTTAAAACTATTAATCCATTTTCATAACAACGTTGTGCTAATTTTTTGGTAAGCGCCGAATCCGGCAGATGTATGTTGCCATTTACGGATAATTCAAATGCCATCATTGCACCTAATCCCCTTACGCGACTAATATGGTTTGGAAATTTTTGCTGGAGTTGTTGGAATCTGTTTTTAATTATTGCCCCAACGCCTTTTCCCTTCGCATTGATGTCAATAGAGTGCATATAATCTATTGTAGCACTTACCGCAACACAGCATAAAGCATTGCCTAAATATGTTCCACCAATAGTACCGGGATTAATATTGTCCATTACTTCTGCTTTTCCTATCACAGCTCCAACCGGCATTCCGCTTCCCATACTTTTTGCCCATGTAGACAAATCGGGTACAACATTATAATGGTGAAATGCAGCCCATTCGCCGGTTCTACCAAAGCCGGTTTGCACCTCATCTAAAATTAACATGATGCCATTATCCGTACAAATTTTTCTTAATTCCTGTAAATATTTTTTTGGAATAACATGAAATCCTCCTTCACCCTGAACTGGTTCTACAATAATTGCTGCTACATTTTGTGCAGGCACATAATGATGGAAAAATGCTTTTAATTTTTCAATATGTTCCATCGAAAATGCATCTTCATTTAATTCACCTTCATAATAATCATAAGCCGGAAAATCGATGCGATAAATTTCTGGTGCATAAGGTCCGAAACCGGTTTTATAACCAACTTTGCTCGTAAGCGTAGCCGCTAATAATGTTCGTCCGTGAAAAGCCTGCGAATAACAAATAACCGCTTCTCGTTTGGTTGCCTGTCGAGCAATTTTAATAGCATTTTCCACTGCTTCAGCTCCGCTATTGGTAAACATAATTTTAGTATGTTCTCCATGCGGTAAAATATCAATCATTTTTTCAGCAGCATGTAAATATTGCTCATATATAGAAACATTAAAACAGGCATGAATAAATTTTTCACTTTGTGCCTGAATAGCTTTAACAACGGGTTCGGGACAATGACCGGCATTAATTACACCAATTCCTCCAGCAAAATCGATAAATGATTTTCCATCTGCATCTGTTATGATGGCTCCGCTTGCTTTACTTATACTGGAAGGATTAAAAATGCCCAAGGCATTAGGCACTAATTGTTTTCGTTTTTCGTATAAAGCAGATGTTTGTGATAAGGTTGATTGCATAGTAGCTATTTACACTGAAAATTATTTTATTTAATCGTTTATATAAATGGTTTTCACATTGGTAAATTCTTTTAATCCATAATCTGCCAGTTCACGACCATAACCGGATTTCTTCACTCCACCAAACGGCAAACGAGGATCCGATTTTACCATAGCATTGATAAATACTGCTCCACTGCTTATTTGTCGTGCGAAATGATATGCGCGGTCTGTATCACGTGAAAAAATTGTTGCACCTAATCCATAACGATGACTGTTGGCCATAACAATTGCTTCATCAGCATCTTTAACTGTGATTACACTTGCCACAGGTCCAAACAATTCTTCATGAAAAGCGGGCATACCTTCTTTTACATTACTCAACAACGTAGGTGCGTAGTTTGCACCATTTTTAAACCCACCGGTAATTATTTGTGCGCCAAGGTCCACCGATTGTTGTTGTTGTGTAGTAAGTTCATCAGCTGCTACAACCGAAGAAACAGGGCCCATAGTTGAAGTTGCTAATAATTGGTCGCCCTGATGAATTAAAGCAATTTCATTTTTGAATGCCTGGATAAAATCCTGCTCTATTTTTTGGGTAACGATAAATCTTTTTGCTGCAATACAACTTTGTCCTGCATTTTGCATTCTGCTTTTTGTTGCAATTTTTGCTGCTGCGTGGACATCCGCATCATCGAGTACAATAAATGGGTCGCTACCACCTAATTCAAGCACTGATTTTTTAATATGTTTACCGGCAAGCAATGCCACTGCAGCACCCGCGTTTTCGCTACCTGTTAATGTTACACCCTGCACAATATCATGCGCAATTATTTGTTCCGATTGATTAGCTTGAGCAATTAAGCTTTGAAAAACACCTGTAGGAAATCCGGCTTCAATAAAAGCAGCTTCAATATCTTTGGCACATAATGAAACATTTTTAGCATGTTTAAGTAATGCCACATTTCCTGCCATAATGGTTGGCGCTGCAAAACGTATTACTTGCCAAAAAGGAAAATTCCATGGCATGACAGCAAACACAGCACCGATTGGGTCATAAGCAACCAACGATTTACGTGCATCACTTTCGATTATTCTATCTTGTAATAAAATCGGACCATTTTCTGCATAATATTCACATGCTAAAGCACATTTTTCTACCTCAGCTCTTGCTTCCGCTAATATTTTACCCATTTCCAGCGCAATATGTAAAGCATATTGCTCTTTATTATTCTTTAATACTGTTGAAAGTTTAAACAATAAATCGGAGCGCTGTTCAAATGAAGTTGTTTTCCAGTTATGAAATGCTTTTTCCGCATTAGTCAAAGCAGCGTCAATTTGCTCCGATGTGAATACCGGATGTTCAGCAATTAATTCCTGATTAAATGGATTTATCGATTTAAAAGCGTTCATTATATTTTTATTATTCCTCCCTTAAGTATCATTTAATATCCCGGATATTGAATTAATAATCCACCACTTGCATTTATTTCACGACCGGGAATTGGGAAACATGGCATTACTTCTTCCCCTAAAACAGACTCCACTAAACCAAAGTGAGCTAAATCGAAATATCGATGTCCTTCAAAATTGAGTTCTGCTCTTCGTTCATCTAAAAGTAAAGCAACATATTCTGCTTCATCCGCAGGTGTAGCATTAGACAAACCTCTTGCTGCTCTCAAATCGTTTAACACAATTGGACCGCCTGCAAATCCACCGGTTTCACCAAGTATCAATAACATTTCAGCATAACGAATTACATACGCACTGTTATCCTGAAATACTTCTCCTCTGTATTTTTGTGTTCTGCCATCAGGTTCTATACTTACGTCATTATTTTCAAAATCGACTAAACCTGCACGAACATCATCGGCTCTTGTTGAGAAAAATGCGGATAAATCTTCGGCAGCTAAAAAAGAAACTTCACTGCGCAATGCATCCGGTCTTGCAAAAGTGAGGGCGTTAAACTGACTTTTATCCTGACCATTAAATGCCAATTCAAAAATTGCTTCTGTCGCGAATTTTGTTGCATAAGTCTCAGCATATGAATTTGCATCAGATAACCCGGCAAACCCTTCGAGAATTACAAGTGAAGCATAATAATCGGCATTGATATAATCAAAATGATATTGATGTACTCTAGCTAATAATGCCTGACAAGCAGTTTTGGTAATAAATTGCGGCCCTTTTAATGCAGGTGGGTCAAATCGTAAATCGTCATTAATCAATAAACCTTCTGCAGTTGTGAGGTCATTTATGATGGCATCGTATGTTTCAGCAACAGTATTTCTTCCGATAGTAGTTTCGGGTGATAAAATTTCTTTCACTACAGGTATACCAAGTGTTGAAGTATTGTCCCAGTGTTCACCAAACATTCTCAGTAAATCGAAATGTGCTAATGCGCGTACGGTTAATGCTTCACCTTTAATATCGTTGCGCAATTCTTCAGATAACAAAGGGTCGTTGATATCATCAATATTGGTAATAATTTGATTACAATTATAAATAGTATTATAGATGGCAATCCAACAATTTTCAATATAAATATTATTTGGAGTTGCCGCTTTATATCCCAATTCATCGAGGTCGAGATTATCGTAACCACCTGTTGCTCCATTATCGCTATAAGCATCAGCCATCAGCGGGAAAAATCCGCCATAATAATATTGGTTCTGCAAACTATTATACATACCAATGCGCGCACTTTCCAAACTTGCAGCATCGCTAAACATATCTCCATCAGCTACATCGTTGGTAGAAGTTTGCGATAAAAAACTTTCGCAAGAGGTAAAACTCAATGTCATTATTACGACTAAACTACCTAACATCCAATTGTTTAATTGGATGTTGTTATTAAAAGATTTATGTTGAAATTTCATAATCATCATTTAAAGTGGTAAACAGAATTAAAATTTGAAATTAAATCCGAGCATATAAGTCCTTGCTTGAGGATAAGCAGCATAATCCACTCCTGCTGTTTCCGGATGATCGCCACCTGTTGAACTCACCTCAGGGTCGAAGCCTGTATATTTGCTAAACACATAAGCATTTTGAACTTGAGCATATATACGCAACGATTCGAATCGTGTAATAGATGTTGGTTTAATCGTATAACCAACACTTATTTCTCTTATACGCAAATGCGAACCATCCTCAATTGCTTGTCCGGAATTTTGGTAAAAATTGTAATTAAATAATGACGCACGAGGAATATCCGTTTCATCACCCGGTTGCTGCCATCTGTCATCAATTACATGTGAATTATTGGCATAAACCTGATATAAATAAAATTCCTCATCCCATCCATAATCGCTCCATCCGCCAGTTTGGTAGGTAGAGCGAATTAAATTATACACTTCATTTCCTAAACTAAATGTTGCGGCTAAACCTGCGTCCCAATTTTTATATTTTACAGCAGTATTAAATCCACCGTACCAATCAGGAGTTGCTTTTCCTAAAATAACGGCATCACCATCATCTATAACACCATCCTCATTGGTATCGGTATAAACAGGGTCACCTGTTTGCGGGTCTACACCTTCGTAAGGAACACCCCAAAATGAACCATACGATTGGCCTTCCACTAAAATATGCGTTGCGGTGAGGTCGGTATAAGCACTTAATAAAATACTATCTGTACTCAATTCGATTATCTCATTGTGTAAATAGCTGAAATTAAATCCGAAGGACCAATCGAAATCACTCTTATCTACAATAATGGTATTCGCAGAAAATTCGAAACCACTGTTTTGAATATTACCAAAATTTCGGGTAACTGAACCAAAACCGGTAGTTCCCGGAACAACATCTTCACTTAATAAATCTGTTTTATTTCCGATATAATATTCGAATGAACCACTTACACGTCCCCGCCATAATTCATAGTCAAATCCAATGTTAAACATTTTATTCGATTGCCATTTTAAATCTTCATCAGCGATATTACGTGGTCCTAATCCCGATTGTCCGTTATATCCAACAGGGCTCCAGAAGCTGATATATTGAAAATCACCAATTTCCTGGTCTCCTGTAATACCATAACTGGTTCTAAGTTTAAAATCGGTAATAAATAGTGCTGCAGGCCAAAAACTTTCATCACTCAAATGCCAACCTGCGGAACCTGCAGGAAAAAATCCATATCTGTTATTTGGAGAAAAGCGTGAAGAACCATCCAAACGCGCACTTAATGAAAATAAGTAACGACTTTTAATATTATAATTTAATCGGCTCAAAAAAGAAACCAACGCCCAATTACTGGCATAAGAATCGCCACCGGTAATTATTGCAGCACTGGAAACATCCTGCAATCCGCTTCCAATTGGAAATCCCTGACCTGAAATAGATAAATAGTCAGAAGAAGATTCTTGTAAGGTAAATCCGCCAATTATATTTATTGCGTGGTCGTTTGTAAAATATTTATCATACGATAAAATATTTTCGCCTAACCAAACGCGCTGACTATAAGTACTATTTGTTGCTTTACCGCCAACACCTTCTGCATCGGTAGTTATAGGTGAAAAATATAAATCATCGGTTAAATAGGTAAAATCAACCGACCATGTTGAACGGAATTTTAAACCCGGTGCAATTTGATATTCTCCAAAAATGGAAGCCAGTGCGCGATTACTTTTTGTAAAAGGAATTATTTCTTCAGTTGAAAGTACAGGATTATCGCTTAACCAGCTCGCTTGATAATCCTCAAAATTTGCGAACTCACCATCCTCATCATAAACCGGCATAAGTGGTGAGGCACCAATTGCATTTGTTACAGTTCCTGTATACACGTTATCATTCAAACTTCTGCGATTGTTAGAATAGGTAAGTGATATGTTTTCACCAATTTTTAATTTGTCACTTATTTTGTGGTCGAGATTTAATCGCGAATTAAATCTTTTATAAAATGATTCGATAACTATACCTTGTTGATCAAAGTAGGAATTAGAAATATAAAATGTGGTTTTATCGTTACCACCTGAAGCAGAAAATTCTACGTTATTAATTGGTGCTAAACGAAAAACTTCATCCATCCAATCGGTATTTACACCTGTGTTCCAGCTATCCGGTAAAGGATTTGTTGAAAGTGCCGGGTCATAATCTTCTCCAAAAATGGTAGGGTCTGCGTTATAAGCATTTAAATCATTTAATCTTGCTTCCTCAATCAAGGCAACTAATTCTTCAGAGCTTAAAAATTCAATAGGTCGACTCAGCTGTTGGATACCGGAATAATAATTTAAATTAAATTTTGTTTTTCCGGCAGCGCCTCTTTTTGTAGTGATTAATATTACGCCGTTAGCAGCGCGTGCACCATAAATAGAAGCAGCAGATGCATCTTTTAATATTTCAATGGATTCGATATCATCCGGATTTAAATCAGAAATAGACGAAATATTTTGTCCCGAACCTACTGAAGCGCCTTGTAAATCGAATGAGGTGGAAATTCCCGAATTACTTTCGCTTATCATAGGAATTCCATCTACTACATAAAGCGGATTACTTTGACCGCGAACACTCACCAGCAATCCTGCACCCGGTGTTCCGGAGGCATTGCGGATATCAATTCCTGAAACTTTTCCCTGTATACTTCCGGCAATATTGGAAATTGGCTGGTCGCGGAATTCTTCATTGCGTGTTGAAGATATGGAGCCTGTTATATCACTTTTTTTCTGTGTGCCATAACCAACCACAATTACTTCTTCCAAAAACTTTTCAGAACTCAATACAATATTTAATGAACTGTTGCCATTAAACGTTATTGTTTTTGTATTAAATCCAATGTAGGAAATAATAAGCGCGCCAGAAGATGTTGGTGATGAAATGGTAAATTTCCCATCAATATCGGTACTTGCACCAATTGTTGGGTCAGATTGCAATCTGACATTCGCACCTATTAAGGTCTCATTAGTAATTGAATCGAGTACAACACCGGTAATTGTTGTTTGTGCAAAGGAGGCGGTACTCATAAATATTATTGCGATAATCAGCAATAATGGCAATAATGGCAATGAATTTTTTTTAACCATGGTAGTGGGTTTTGGTTAATGGTTTAATCAATTGGTAATTTAAATGTGTTATTTCAGGAGATAAAGGTCGGGTTGTGCATATTTGTAAACCTTAAAATAAATATTAGTCGCACTTTCAAAAATGCCATCCATTTTGGTAATGTGATTGGTCATTAATTGTACTAGGTGTTCATTATCGCGGCACATAACATTTACTTCCAGGTCGTAAGCACCGGTAGTCATTGCTAAAAAACTCACTTCAGGCAAACTCGCGATATTTTCTGCTACTTGTGTTACTTTGTCTACAGGCCTTACCTTAATTAAGATTTGTGCGTAGGTATGAAACCCAATTTTGTCGGGATTAACCCTGCCAATTATAGTGAGCAGTTCATTTTCAACAAATACATTAAACCGGTTGCGTATAGTTCCAACTGATACATTTAATTCATCGGCTATATCCGTAAAGCTTTTACGTCCATCCTTGATTAACTTTTCAAGGATTTTATAGTCCAGGTCGTCAAGTTGCATGGTGCTCATCAGGCTAAGATTTATACAAATAATGGAATAATTTACAATATTTCAAAGTTTTTTTCAATAAAAGTGACAAATATTAGCCGATTTTTGCATTTTTTTTATGCCAAATGCAAGTTACCATCAAGTTTTAGGGTTAATTTTCTCACTAGCTATACCAAAAAACTTACTCTACATTTTTAAGCTTGAGGTAAAAATTCAGCCATAATTTGAGCGTTGTATGTTCAATTATATAATAGTATAGCTTATTTGACGTTATTTTGAACTATAAATTTATAACCATGCGTAATCTATTCACACTATTTTTTATTTGCACTAGTTTTATTTTAATGGCGGAAAATGAAGTTGCTGTTACTTCAAAAATTAACAGTGTAACTGTTTACACTCAGGGCGCCCAAATTTACCGCGATGCCAAAGCGGAAATTCCGGTAGGCAAAACCATGTTGGTGTTTAAAGATATTTCTACGAATGTAGATAAAGAAAGTATCCAGGTAAAAGGCGAAGGGGCATTTACCATTATGTCGGTTGCATATAAATTCGATTATTTGACTATTCAATCGGTAGCTGATGAAATTGTTGCTTTACAAAAAAAACAAACTGAAATTAATAGTCAAATTACATATGAGAATTCCCTTTATAATGTGTATAAAGCAGAGCAAACTTTAATTGAGCGCAACCAGTCAATTGGCGGTGCAAACACAGGTGTTACTGCTGAAAATTTAAAAGCTATGGCTGATTTCCAACGAGTACGCTTAACGGAAATTTTTACCAAACAAATTGAGATAACCAATAAAATTTCAACTTTAAATACTGAAGTGCAAAAAATAGCTGCACAGCTTAAAGAATTGAATATTAATATCACGAAAGCGAAGGGTGAAATCCATGTTTTGGTTTCATCGAAAACGGCGTTAACCGGTAAATTTACCTTAAACTATTATGTGCAAAATGCCGGGTGGTATGCGAATTATGATTTAAGGGTAGATAAAATCAATCAACCTATTGAAATTAATTACAAAGCGAATGTATTTCAAAATACCGGTGAGGATTGGAAAAATGTAAAATTGTCGCTGAACAATGGCAATCCGAATGAAAGTGGTGTAATGCCTAAAATTTATCCATGGCGATTACACTATGGTGCCATAACAGGTGGTATTTATCAGCCTAGTAGTTATATTAATAAAACATTTTTTTCAGTGCAGGGAAGAGTTACAGATGCAACTGGTGAACCTTTAATAGGTGCAACGGTAATGGTAAAAGGAGGAACATTGGGAACTATTACAGATATTAATGGCAATTATTCATTACAACTTTCCAATGGCTCCAATTATTTGTTAATTAATTATCTCGGTTACAATACGGTTGAACTTCCTATTACTAACTCCGTATTAAACGTGGTTATGCAGGAAA
>DAORKJ010000059.1:7565-11980 GCA_035439505.1 Chitinophagales bacterium | reverse complement strand
AATACGGTTGAACTTCCTATTACTAACTCCGTATTAAACGTGGTTATGCAGGAAAATGTTCAGTATTTAGAAGAAGTGGTAATATCCAGCAAAAGTAGCAAGGCTATCGGTAATGTTGGATTTTTTGAAGGTAGGACAAATAGTGAAAAAGCTGAAATGAAAACTTTAGCTTTAGAAACCAATTTTCAATATAAGGCGACAACATTTACATATGAAATAGAAGAACCTTATTCAGTAATTAGTGATGGGAAAATTTCCACAATTGATATTCAGGCAGTAAAAGTGAAGGCTGATTATGAATATTTTGCAGTCCCTAAAATTGATCGCGATGCATTCTTAACTGCCAATGTAACAGATTGGCGTGAATTAAATTTATTAACCGGTGAAGCAAACATCTTTTTTGAAGGAGCGTTTCTCGGCAAAACGGTATTAGATCCGACGTATGCATCAGATACCATTTCTATTTCTTTGGGTAGAGATAAAAGTGTACAAATTCAACGCAACAAAATGAAAGAATTTACCCAACGTCAGTTTTTAGGTGGCAACAAAATTGAAACTGTTGCATTTGAAATAAAAATCCGCAATAATAAATCAGAACCTATTCATATTGTAATACAAGACCAATTTCCAATTTCCTCAGAAAATGATGTAACCGTAGAAGGTTCAATTAAACCTGCAGGTAAAATTGAAGATGCAACGCAAATAATAACTTGGGATATGGATATTGTTCCGGGAGAGGAGAAAAAAATGGAATTAAAATATACGGTTAAGTATCCGAAGGATAAAGTAATTGTGCTGGAATAATTAAATACAGCAACATTGAATGTTGCCTTTCGGTCTGGAGACCGGGGTGGCGTCTGGAGTCAAAGACTCCACGACAACAGCAAAAATGTAGTCTATGACTACATTTTTGCTGTGTGGTATATGTGGGGTTGTTGTAGCCAATTTTAAATCATTACTAAACATGCAATGTTTACCGAAAATTTCATTGCTTCGAGTTTTCGTGGAGTCTCCGACTCCAGACGCCACGCCGGTCTCCCGACCGGTACAAATTATACAAATAAAAAAAGCGGCTTGTTAAAATGAAGCCGCTTTTGAAATTTTATCTTAAAATAAATTATTGTTTAATCACTTTAATTGTTTGTGTATGTTCGTCAGCATTAAATTTAATGATATATATACCTGATGCAAGGTTATATGACGTTAAATCCCAACTGATAAATTGTGAACCTGAAACATTATTACCAACTAATTTTGTAGCAATTTTTTCGCCATTTACGCTATATAAATCAAAGCTTACTGCAGCACCTTCTGTTAATTCGAAATTAATAATAACCGCATCATCAAAAACAGTAGGATAAACGCTTAATGGAATTTGTTCAATATTTTCAATTCCTGTTGGTGTGCGGAAAACTGCAGTAATGGCATCATTTTCAGAAATAACTGTTCCAGTTGAATCCCAGCCTGGTGTAAATGTAGCGGTGGTAGCTTCCCAATGGTCGAAAACATAAAGTGCAGGATTATTACTGTAAGCAACCAATTTATTATCCATACCTCCGAAATAAGTGCCTGTCCAAGGTAAATCATGATGCGTTAATGTATTTACTTTTAAATAACCGGCTTCCGGTGGATCAACATTAAATACAACATCATAAGGGCCTGTTAATTCATAACAATCGCTCATACCGGTATATAATAATTCGCAACGGTCTTCTACCCAAGTGCGAAGAGTAGAAAAATTATCATACCATTCTTCATAAGTTCCATACCAACGGTCAGCATGTTGATTCATTTCCGGTTCTATAATCGCCATCATACTATCCAATGAATTCAACATATTTTCGCAGCTGAAAGTGGTGTTATACAAATCGGTATAACGCGATAAATAAAATTGTTCGAATTCAGCATTTGTCCGTAAATCATTCATCAGTCGCACATGACCTTCACCATCAAAAAATCCGGGACCGAAAAACGCTGGATTGTATTCATCTACATCGCATGGTAAGGCAGTTGGTCCTACTTCTGGAACACCGGAATAATTAATATAAAATCCAAAAGTGGCATCTAAATCCCAAAGCGTATAACCCCATTTTTGATGAGTTCCTTCAGGATTGAAACCGCGCCAAACTGCTGTGTTATAAACTAACCAATCTTTACAAACAGCAGAAGTGTTTACGCACATGTAATCAATTAAACTATAAATATCCAACTGGTCTGTTACTTTTTTATAATTGGAATCAATAGTCAGGTCATGGTCTTCTGCTAAATCTCTTAAATCGCTCCAAGCATTCAATGTTGGCTCACCACCGTATTCGCTCCATGTATCGCCCCATGTCATTTGATATTGAATATCATATTTCCCCTGATTATAATAAAAATCGGTAAAGTCATGGTCATCGGTTTTTTCTCTGAATGAATATACACCCCAGTATTCACCGTTTAAATAAACAATACAACGTTCAGAAGTACGTACATCTAACGCAAGTCCGTCATTTTTTGCAAGCATCTGAATATAATCATCACGTAAATGTGCAGAACCTTCGTTTTCGGAGTGATGAGCTGCCGGATAATTGTCATCACCTGCTGCTCTGAAAATCATGCGCTGAAATTCATCACGTTCAGATGAAGCAAAAAACTTTTCTTTAAGTGCATTACTATAACCAAATTCATCACGACTCACCCAGTCGATACTTCGCTGATCATTTGCCCAGCTATCCTGACCATGCGAGTTTAATTCACCATAAGAACGCGTTTTGCTATCTAAATCTTTTCCAAAAATTTCAATTGAGCCAATAGGTTCCAAATTTTGATTACCATTTGCTAATTCAAGTAATGTATCACCTGCAATTGAGACTACAGGTAAAACATGGTTTACATTAATGAAGTAGGTATTAAATTGCAATTTGCCTGGAATTAAATCAGGGTTTGCAGAAAAAACTCTTGCTTTTAAAACAGCAGTTGCATTAATAGTTATAGGTGCTGTGTAAACAGGGTCTGACATTTTTGGTTCGCCTCCATCCAATGTGTAATGAATTACACCATCCGGCGTAGTTGAAGTAAGTTCCACAGTTACAGGACCACCGTAAAATCCACCTAAAACACTCATGTCAGGTCTGTCCGTATAATCAGCATACATTGCTGAACCATCATTTGTTGCACCCGGAGTTGGTGATGTACAAACTTTCCATGTTGTACTTCCATCTAAAGCTCTTGCACGGGAATGATGTGTAAGGGTAAAATCCATAGTTAATGAATCAACAATTACCGCTCCCGGATTGGAAATAATAATTTGGTCGGGGTTATTTTTAGTTTGTGTTAAGCGGAAATTCGTATGGTAATATTCACCATCTACTGTATTTCTTCCTGAACACCATATTTTTAAAAAACCATTTGCCGGAATAACCGACCCGGCAGGAAATTGCCATTTGGTGAGATTATCATCCTCATCACTTAAATAATAGCCCACTAAATCAACATCATCCGGGTATCCATTATAAATTTCAAACCAATCCTCGTAATCGTTATGGTTGTCGATAAATTGTTTCCAGTTTGAAGCTGAATACTCATTAATAACCAACTGTGCTTGCATTTTCAGACCAACCAGGGTCAGGATAAGGAGGAGGTACTTTTTCGACATGAAATTAATTTTTTGTAAATATATAGTTAAGTTCACGTAAATTATAGTTGCATATAGCAGTAAATATGAATTTAGGATGACAAACTATAAAGGGATACTCTTTTTAAGTCAATTTAACATTTTTGCGATGTTTAAAGTAGGTGAAATAGGTATCAAGTAATAACAATTGAAAATCTGCCTCAACCGGATAACAAGGGTAAAAGGCATATCAGTTACCATCTTAGTCAAATGCAGAAATTATGAATTAAACCTGCCTACTATGGAAAGAACAATTTCAGCTTAATGCATAATTACCCTTTCAATTTTGTTTACAAATTAATTAAACAATCGCTGCTTTACTTTGATTTGTTTGTTAAAGTAGCCAATTTGTGTTTTACCATTTTTTCAATTAAGTCGAGTGGTAATGGTTTGCCTAATGGCAATTGAAGTGTGGCCTTACCTGTAATCTTATAATTTTTATACAAACCATCTAATTCCTTATTTCCAGTTGGAATTGGATAAATGCCAATATGATTTTTGTAGCCGGCAAAATAAATTACATATTTTCCCTTATAATGATAAGATGGCATATTATAACTTAATTTTTCTTCCACTCCCGGGATGAGCTTTTTAATTAGTGTTTGAATTTCTTTTAAATATTTTCGGACATCTGCTGAATAACCGGCAATATAGTCATCAACTGTCTCAGGTTTTAAGTTACTTTGAGGTGTAATTGTTTTTGTAGTTTGTATTTTGAATGTCAAATTGTTTGCGGTTAACTCCTGCAATAAAATTTTAA
>DAORKJ010000059.1:0-7465 GCA_035439505.1 Chitinophagales bacterium | reverse complement strand
GTTTGTATTTTGAATGTCAAATTGTTTGCGGTTAACTCCTGCAATAAAATTTTAACAGCAGATTTTCCAATTCCATGTAATTCGAGTAAATGCGCTTCCGTGTATTTACTAAGCTGTTTTAAATTACTAATACCTTCCTGCTCTAGTGCTCTTCGGGCAGGTGCACTGATTTTTGACAAAAAACCTTCGGCTGGTTTTTTCTTTTTTTCACAAACAGGGCAAGTCAAACAATCGCTGCTTTTATAAAAAACATGACCGTTGGGACAAACTTTCCGAATTCCGCTTATATTATTCATCAAACAATATTAAAACAAAATATTTATTCAGCGAAATAAGGGGCATTTTTTAAGCTTTAATATATAATTTCCGCTGTCTGTTTTTTAAGTCCTTGCTATTAAACCATGCTTCATACCACATTTCACTATTATCGCTCAAATCATCTAAAAACATTGGCTTATCCGAAAGTTCATTATTTCTCCAATGGAAATGATCCACCAAACGAAGTGCTTCAATGGCAAATGCAGTTACAATATCATCGTCATGAATTTCCAAAAGATTATCGCCATTTTTTTGTTCCGGAGTAAATGATAAATTGCTGCTACCGCAATAAACGGTAGGATCTTTACCTTTAAAATTCACTACAATAAATTTATGGTGAATGGCATACCCGTCAATTCCGGCTACAGTGCCAAAAGGTGGTGGTAAAGTATTCGAAATTCCTTTTGCAGCCACCCTGACACCTCTCAGAGCATTGGGTTTGTATAAGAACACGCTGTATTCAGCATTATCTCCAATTGAATCGGTAATACCATAAGTAAATATCTTTTCATTTCTCACCTGCTCACGAACTGCATCTAAAATTGCGCTGGCATTGGTATCTTTCATGATAGCAAATAATACATCTGTATTAGAAGCCACGGAAATTCTTTTTCTTATTCGGTCAAAAATTGTTTGTGCAGCATCTTTAGTATGAGGAGCAAATGTTATGGTCATTTTAGGTGTTGAATTTCCTGTAAAAGAAAATTCACCAGTTGACCAAGATGAGCCATAAAAACTTTTCATGTTTGTTTCACCAAAAGATGCGTCAAATACATCTTGATATAATTTTGCGATTGTATTGTCACTAAAAATTAATACGTGATTACTATTGATGTATAATCCGTTTGTAGAAAAATTAGTAGACCCGGTGAGCACCTTAATCGCCTTATCATTTTTTATTTGTATAAATACTTTACTATGTGCCAATGCTTTAAACTTCCCTCTGTAAATAGCGTTATTATCAGGAGCTACATATTTAAATTTGCGTTCAAACTGTGTTTCCATTGATTGGGAATCACCATGTGCACCGGCATTATCTAAAATTATTTGTAATCTTCCCTGTTTGCCCAATTCCAATAGTCTTTTACAAATTTCAGGTTCATTTAAATCGTACACAAAGGCTTTTACAAGTATAGTAGTGTCTGCAACTGCTTCATCTAAAAATGTCAAAATTCTTTCTCTTGCCTGCCATCCTAACCATTTATGTTGTTCTTCAAAGGTATAAGGTACCGTTTCATACTGTCGTTTAGTGTCATTCCATCTTTTTGCTGTATCTGCAACCTGTTTAACATCAAACAACAGTTCATCTTTTGTTTTTGGAGGTCTAACCCTGTTATTTTTTACATTAAATCGTTTTGCATACGCAACCGATGAAACAAAGCCTCGGGTAAATCCAAGTTCCGTATTTTTCACTTTGAATGGACCTACATAAACTGTAACAGCTACCGTCAGGTCAGTATTTAAAGGCAATAAAACGCCATTTTTGATATATCTGGGTGTAATTTCATAAGTATAATTTCCAAAAATTGGTAATGATGTATTAATATTAGTATTCGGGACATGCACCCAATTCATTTTTTGTATTGGAGCATATAACGTCGAATTTTTCTCTGTAAATGGCACTTGGTTTATCTGGTAAAAGGAATCAGGAAATATCATACGGTTATATAGAAAGGCATGTTGCAAATTGCCATTAACTTCAAAGCTATATCGAATTGTAAACCCTGCCAGATTTTTTCTAAGTGAATATTGCAAATCAAAGGCCAGGAGAGTCATAGCATCACCTTGGTACGCGCGAACGCTAACACCATTTTTTTTATTAAATGTTTCCATACTAGATAGCTTAGTGTTACAATCAATAAGCAGTGGTGTCTGCTGAATACAGATACTTATTGAACAGTGAAAACCAAATTTAAAAGAAACTCAATTCAAAAACAAGTGTATTTATCAAATTCACGGTTTTCCGTTAATCCAAATGGCAATTTGGAAATATTTTAAACAAAAGGTCCTTTAAGTGAAATCAATTTCATGTAATATTGAGTTGATATATATGTAAACGCTCATTTTCAACATCAACCGTAGCAGAGAATTGGAACCCCAGTTTTAATAGCAATCTTATTGATTTCACGTTTTCAGGTAAAAGGGTTGCTAAAATAGTTTTTTCATGTATTTTGTTTATCACAAAATCAAGAATACCGCTAGCGGCTTCAAAAGCCAATCCTTGCTGTTGATATTCCGGTAAAAATGCAAAACCTAAATCATAGTTATCCAAATAAGCTCTTTTCATATAAGAAACGATGCCGACAGGAACCTGATTATCAATTAGCCTTGCCACCCAATAAACGAGGTTTGGTGTTTGCTGAATTTTATGAATATACGCCTTTGCATCTTCTTCTGAATGCACATTCCTGTCCCCTATAAATTGTATCCATCCCTCCGAATTTACTAATTGTAATACAAATTCGTGGTCGTCAACTGCAATTGGTTGCAGTACCATTCTGGAAGTAGTGACTGGTGTTGCAATATTTATCATGTGGTAATTAATAAGCAAATATTAAAAAAATATGGCAATTAAATTGTAATTCTGATAATTACCATATTCAAACGTTGTTTATTAGTGCTTTGTAACGTTTAGAATATTTGTAATGGCATCCTTTGTTGAAACAAATTCATCAATTTTCCCATAATTACTGTTGACAGCATACACCACTGTAGTGCTATCCTCAGGAAAATACATCATGTTCGCATAATAACCAATTGCATCTCCGCTATGAAAATAACATTCTCCCATAGGGGTTACCATTTTAAAAATGCCTAACCCGTATGCAATATCATAGAACTCAGGGTCCAAATTTTTAGGAGTTTGCCAGGAAAACATTGCATCCAACGAAGTTGAATTAATAATTTGCCCCTGCATCAATGCGCGCAAAAAGACATTCAAGTCATAGGCAGTTGAAATAAGACCTCCATCTGCTGTATAATAATCCCAACCGCTGTAATAGGTACTTTCAATTACCTGTAAATTGCTATAGATATCAATATACCCGCGAACAATACCATCCGGAACCGGATTTTTGCCTGCGAATTGAGTGCTGCTTAACCCTAAGGGTTGGAAAATTTTTTCATCAAATACCTGATACAAAGGTTTGCCTTCAATTTGTTCAATCAATAAACCTAATAAAATGTAATTGGTATTGGAGTAAGTCACATCATCGCCAGGCGCAAAATAAGCCGGTTTGTTATAAGCATATTCTAATAATTCTTCTGCCTCCCAGGGTTTCAATAAATCGTTTAACGAGGCTGTTTGAAATTGTAAATTATGAATATAATTAAATATGCCGCTTGAATGATGCATCAGTTGTTCAATTGTTGCAGTTGATGCATTTTCTATTTTATCCATGTAAATCCCATCAAGGTAATTGGATATTTTATCATTGATATTGAGTTTACCCTCCTCTTGCAATAACAATACTGTTGTGGCAGTAAACATTTTAACTGTTGAACCAACTCGTGTGATATTACATGGCTGCATATCTACATCATTAAATAAATCCGCTTTACCACTTGCACCAACCCACATACCATCAGTATTATTATAAACAGCCATTTCAATACCAACCACACCGTTTGCAGTGATGTTGTCTAACAAATTTTGATAGGGGCCGTCATTTATATTGTTATCACTGGAATCTATATACCCAAAACCACATGTATAAAATACAGGTTCAATTACTTCTCCTTTTCTGCAAGCTGCAAACAAAAGACCTAAAACTAAAATCAGTAGTATGTTTTTCATTTGCCTGTGTTTGAGGGTAAATTAAATTTTGCACCAATATGCAAATTAATATGCGACATCAGTGGAATAAATCCCGGTGAATAAGGATATTCAATCCAGGATTGATAACGAACAAATATTTTTGGTGATGTGGGTTCGATTTTGTTAAGTTGGTAATTTACATCAAATGATAATGAAGGGGCAATTCGGGCATTACCTTTATCTGTTGCAATAGTGTAATGTCCATCTTCAAAAACATATTCTTTAGTAGTTGCTAAAGTGTGCAAATAGCCTACTCCAATTAAAGCACCAAAAGAAAAACGGGAATTTGTCAAATATTCGCCGCCTAATTCGGTGTTTACACTAATACCATGGTTTAACTGAGCATGAAAGTAGTAACTCAGGTTAACTGTTTGGAATAATCGAAAATGTTCACTTTCCTTATAGGTAAATTCAGTCCCGATTTGAATACCCGGATGTATTGGAGTTGTAACTAATTTAGTAAATGGAATAGCCGTAGCCTCGTTGTATAATGAAATTTGAATGGGGATATTTTTTTGTTGTGCATGCAGTGACACAGCAACAAAAAAGAACATAGGGTGTAGTAACAGTTTCACTTAAAATAAATAATTGAAAGGTCAAAATTACCGGATATAATTTGATAATTTGGTCATATTAACCTCATTTAACCAAATTGGATATACATTTACACATGTTGGTCAGGCCCTTTAGATTTACTTACACCAACAATTAACAACCACAAACAAATTCCTATCTCCCCTATTGAAGCCGGTAACATTACAAAAGTGGAAATACCTGAACTGTTATATTTTGGAGCCAAAAGCGAAGCAGTAAAATCTATCAGATAACACATACAACCCACCATTAATAATATTCCCAACAATTTTGGCAGAAATCCGCTTTTATAAACTAACCAACCAAACGGGAATAACCACAGGCCCCAAAAAACTGATAATAAATTAATGCCGTTGTTGAAATTTTGCAGCGATATTAATAGTTGTTGCTGCAGTTGATTGATTGGAATACCTGCAAAAAGATTTTCATTTTTGAGTATGGATAAAATGGCAAACTTATGTTCTAAATTGACAAAAGCAATAGGAATACCAATCAGCACCAATATTATCATACATTTGGCTATATTATGATGAATATTTTTTAATAAATTGTACAGGGCAAAAGGCAATATCATAAATGCCAGATAACAAATTACATTTCCCAAAATGCCCAACCTAAAAAGCAGTTCATGAGATTGGATATTTTGGTAAGTAACAGCTGCGTTGTTTAAATCGATTAATTGATTTGGCACATACATGAGACTGAATATCCCACTAATTACAACAATTAAATAAATTAATCCTGCCTTACGGGCAATACTTTTATTTGTATTCATAATATTCAGGATTGATTTTTAGGCCAGACAAAAGCAACTCGAATAATCAGCAGCGTAATAACCATTTCGATGATACCAAGCAAAAAGTAAAATCGATACCATTCGCTTGTCGCACCAATCACAATGCTGAACATAATTAATGTAAAAATTAATCCAAAAATCATATTGAGGATGCGGTTAATGGCAGGTCGCAAAAAAACAGATACAATTACCATAAGTGCCGGAATGGCCAACATAACCGTTGCCAACAATAAATTCAATGGGGTGTTCAACAGATTGTTGCCACTAATCAAACCTTCCACTTTGCCCGGTGTATATAATTCAAAGTAGTCGCCATACAAATAACACAGGGTGACGGCAGTCCACAAAAAAGCAAGTTTGATTTTAGTATTCACTTCATAGTCCTTGAATTTGGACCGGATAGGTTGATTTTCGGGCATAGTTTGGGTATTTAGGGATAGGACGAATGTGGGTGGAGAAAAGTTACATTTTTACCACAAAATGTTCAAAAGCATTAACACAGCTAATTACTGAGTAATTAAAGCATGTAATCCAAAATCAGCATTATCCATCTGCGCGGGAATTGCCCCATAAAATATATGCTGAATAGTGTTAACATTATCTCTCTTAAATTCGGAAAAAAAATAGTCTTCTTCATCAATGTAAAATTGCCTTTCATCAATTTTCCCTGTGAATGATTTAGATATATATATCATGTTCCCAATCTTTACTCTGACACGAAGTTTTGTTGTGAATTCACCTTCATACCTTGGCATTAATATGGTAACAAATTCCTGTGGATGAATTTTCACTCCCCAATATCCAAAACCACAAAAGTCAAAACCTCTTCCCTCTATTGGTCGCCAATGACCAGCAGTATCAACCGCTTCCTGAATAGCAAAAACGTGGCTATCTTTCCCTATTATAAACTTAACATTTGGTGTTTGATTAACAATATAAACAGGATAATAATTTTTCAATTGTTCATGCAGTAAATCATCCCTAATTATTGTTGAAGAATAATCAGGAAATAATTCTAAACCATCATAACCAAAAGTGTCGGCTCGCCAAACGTCCCTACCGGAAACATAATCGCTTTTTTCCAAGCTGTCTTTATGCCGAGAAATATTAATATCAAGCGTGTCACAAAACTTTCTCTTTCCTTCATAACGATTGTGAGCATCTGATATAGATATTGCTTTAAAATAACCAATTGTATCATCCGTTTTTTTTTGAATTACAACTGGAATTTTAAAATTAGTTTTATTTGCATTTACTGGAAAATCTTCCTTACAAGACGACAATACAATAACAAATAGGCAAATTAATCCTTGGAGATTTTTTTGGTGGTTCATAGCAAAAAAATTAGGTAAATGTGTTTGTCCCAAGACTAACGAATTCATCTCCCATTTCAGTATCTTACAAGGATTTGCTAATTACAATTCCGGCACAATATCTAGTTTCGGCTAAAATTACCGATTAATGTCTTATTGTAACAATTACAATAAGTATCTAATTTATCACACAGGAAAAGTCACCAACGCCTTCCGCACACTTTCACGGAATTCGTATTTATTTATTCCCATACTTACCTTTTGGTGATCGAAGTATTGAATAATATTTTCGGTTGGCATATTGCCGGTGAGGTCGTCGGCAGCCATAGGACATCCGCCAAATCCTTTTATTGCGCCATCAAATCTGGTGCAACCGCTTTTGTAGGCAGCATCAATTTTTTCTAACCAGGCATCGGGAGTAGTGTGTAAATGTGCACCAAAATCAACACCGGGAAATTTAGGTATCAAATGGGAAAACAAGTAAGTAATACTTTCAGGATTGGCAACACCAATAGTATCGGCTAAAGAAACATATTTGATGTCCATTGTCACTAATTTCTCCACCCACTCTGCAGCAACTTCAGCACTCCATGGGTCGCCATACGGATTACCAAAACCCATTGAAAT
>DAORKJ010000058.1:18289-24212 GCA_035439505.1 Chitinophagales bacterium | reverse complement strand
CGCCAATTCCACTTTTCCCTTACCTTTGCAAAAAAAAATCATGAGAATTGCCGTTGTGGGTGCTACAGGGCTTGTGGGCCAAATGATGCGCCGGGTTTTGGAGGAAAGGAATTTTCCGGTTACCGAGTTAATTCCCGTTGCTACCGAACGTTCGGTTGGTAAAAAAGTGAAGTTTCGCGGTGCCGATGTTGAAGTGGTGAGCATGGAAACAGCCCTTACAATGAACCCTCAAATTGCACTGTTTTCGGCGGGCGGTCAAACTAGTCTGGAGTGGGCACCTAAATTTGAAGCAATTGGTTGTTGGGTAATCGACAATTCCAGCGCCTGGCGAATGAATGAAAATTGTGCGCTGGTAGTGCCTGAAATTAATGGAGATGCCATTAAAAATTATCCGGGTAAAATTATCGCTAACCCAAATTGTTCTACCATTCAAATGGTGTTGGCACTCAATCCATTACATCTTAAATACAAAATAAAACGTATTGTTGTTTCTACCTATCAGTCTGTTTCAGGTAGTGGTGCAAAAGGAATTATGCAATTACATCAAGAACGCAGCAGCGGTTGTCGTGTTGTTGAAAATCCTGCTTACAAACATCAAATCGATAAAAATGTAATTCCGCAGGTGGATGTGTTTTTGGAAAATGGTTTTAGCAAAGAGGAAATGAAAATGCATTTCGAAACACAAAAAATATTACGCGATAATCATATCCAAACCTCTGCAACTACTGTTCGTGTTCCGGTAAGCGGCGGTCATAGTGAAAGTGTGAATGTGGAATTTGAAAATGAATACGACTTACAAGAAGTATATAACCTGTTACAACATACCGAAGGCGTTGTTGTGCAAGATGACCTTGAAAATAGCATCTACCCAATGCCTTTAGATGCTGAAGGCAAAGATGAGGTTTTTGTCGGCCGCATTCGTCGTGACTATACACAGCCAAAAACACTTAACTGCTGGATTGTTGCAGATAATTTACGCAAAGGCGCCGCAACTAATGCTGTGCAAATTGCTTTATATTTATTGGCAAATAATATGGTGCAGTAATTTTTATACTGTAAACAAATAAATTGTGATTAAAGCCGTTAATGATATTATTCATCATTTCGGCTTTTTTTTAATTTTGATGAATTAATAACGCACTTGAAAAAATTAATTAAACGTCTTTTTATTATCGCATGTGTCGGGTTTTTTGTCGGTTGCCTTACCATATTATTGATTAACCGCTCCGTAAATAAATCGGCTGAAGGAAAAATTTATACGGATAGCAATACTATTCCGGCAAAGGATGTTGCTGTTGTTTTAGGCACCTCCCGTTGGCTGACTAATGGTTATGAAAATAATTATTTCACCTATCGTATTAATGCCGCTGCAAGTTTGTACCTGAACGGAAAAGTGAAAAAAATTCTGGTAAGTGGCGACAACGGAACCACTTCTTACAACGAGCCTTTCGAGATGTTTGATGCACTGGTGGATAAAGGTGTAAACCCCGACGATATTGTGCTCGATTACGCGGGTTTCCGCACTTTCGACAGCATGATAAGGGCTAATAAGGTGTTTGGGCTAAATAATTTTATTGTTGTTTCACAGGATTGGCATTGTGAGCGGGCTATTTATATTGGCCAATCACAAAACATCAGCATGATAGGTTTTGCTGCTAAAGACCCGAATATCTCTACCAAAACTCAATTGCGCGAATATCCGGCTCGCGTGAGTGCTTTTATCGATTGTTATGTGGTAAAAAATCAGCCCAAATACTTGGGTGAAAAAATTGAAGTTATTGCCAGTAAATAATTATTATTTCTTTTTAAACCATGGCAGAAACGGATTTGTTGTGCGTTTATAAACTGAATACGCATCGTTTCCTTCATACCGTTTTTCTAACATGGTAATGCCCGAAACTTTTAATAACATATAGGTAATTAATATAGGCGATAAAATGCCAATGAATGTTTGCCATTCTGTATTCATACTGATTAAAAATATTCCCCACCAAACACATACTTCTCCGAAATAATTGGGGTGGCGACTAAAATACCACAACCCTTTATCCATCACCTTTCCTTTATTCGCAGGATTTTTTTTGAATCGCAACATCTGATAATCGGCAGCTGTTTCAAAAATCCATCCCAGGGTCCAAAGTAGAACACCGATACAATTAATAACACTCAATTTTTCGTCACCATTATACATAATAAAAATAATGGGCAGCAATAAAACAAATTGCAAAAATCCCTGCAACATAAATACCTTATAAAAACTGATATACCAGGTTTTTTCTTTCCAGTCGTTTCTAAATGCAACATATCTTGGGTCTTCGCCCTTTCCTCTGTTGCGATAAAATATATACACCGCTAAACGTAATCCCCAAAGCGTGATTAAATACGCGATGACAAATTGTTTTGGCGTGATTTCATCTAATCTAAAAAACCAATGATGTGTTACTGCAACAAATCCTAACCCCCAAAATCCATCCACTAAACTCATATCCTGTTTATACAAACTCAACAACCAAACAGCTGTCATAAATACAGCTATTAATCCGGCAGAAATAAGTAACATTGATAGCATAAAAGAGAATTTGAATGATGGTAAAACGAAATGTGCTGCAAAGTGTTTAAAATTAGGGAATATTCCCAATTTTGCCTGATTGCCATTAACCCTTGCCATCAATTTGCCAAAACCTTCAGGTCACAACCTCCAAATGCCGTTTTTAGGCCGTTTCCGACATTTTTATCCAAATGTTGAACTTTTTTGCAATTTTGCTGTTTCTGTAAATGTATGTATATACATATAAAACAAAAAATGATGAAAAAAACGACAATTTTTACCCTTGTTGGTGCGATAGCACTGACTTTCACGGCATGTAAAAATGCCCCGGACAGCGATGAAGCCAAAACCGGCGACGCTAAAGAAGTATCAATCACAGAAGGTGCTGCAACTGTTGCCATTAATACAACAGACAGCAAAGTAGAGTGGATTGGCACCAAACTTTCAACTTACCATAGCGGTACTGTAAACATTAAAAGTGGCGATTTACAATTAAAAGATGGTGTTATTGCAGGCGGTAAGTTTGTAATGGACATGCCTACATTAATCTCGTTAAAAGATGATGCAACAACTAATGGAAAATTAACCGGTCACCTTTTGTCACCTGACTTTTTTGATGTTGCAACTTACCCTGAGTCAACTTTTGAAATTACCGGTGTTAAACCATTTACAGGAGCAACTGCAACTGGTGGTGATCAGGCTGAAATCAGTGAATATACTGTTACTGACCCTAACTTTATGGTTAGCGGAAACCTTAAAATTAAAGACGTTACAAAAAATATTGAATTCCCGGCAAAAATTACCGTGAACAATAATGGTGTTGATGCTGTTGCTAAATTTAACATCGACAGAAAACTGTGGAATATCGTTTATCCTGGTATGCCTGATGATTTAATTCAGGATATGATTTGGTTCGGTATTTCTATAAAAGCTAGTGCCGCTGAACCTACAGCGTTAAAATAAAAACAGAGTAGTGGTTGTTTTTCAAATGCCGGGGAGTGTAAACTTTCCGGCATTGCATTTTATATCAGGTCTTAACGTTATTTCTGCAAAGTTATTTTAACATAACCATTCATATCTGGCATATCCTGTTGCAATACCATAGTAGTTTTTTCAAGTGATAAAATGCGGTAGGTTTCAACGCCTTTAATGGTATCCATTTCGTAATACATGGCCACTTCCTTTTTCTCGGTATCTAATTCCCAATGTCCTTTTGCGCCGGCATTAAAAAAATCGCTGTGCACTTCTAATGAGTTGTCGGTGTTTAATGTATACACGGAAGATAAAAATTCTTTTTTCCCCGCTTCTTGATACTCCGCAGGAATGCCGGGAATGGTGCTTTCAAATTCTTTAGCTTTCCATACACCTGAAACATTGGTTTCATTAATTTCGGTTTTACAAGCCGTTAAAAATGTGGTAAATATGAAGAGGGTTATTATTACTTTATTCATTATTAGTTTTTTATAATTTTTTGAGATGCAATTAATTGGTTGTTTTCAAATAACGATACCAGATATGTTCCTGCTGCAAATGATTGCAAATCAGTAGCAATACTGTTTTGACCATTTAGTGCGCTAATGTTTTTTTCAAGTATTATTTTTCCTTGTAAATCGCTAATGCTAATTACATATTTTCCATTCTCAGGTGTAGTAAATTGTATAGTTGCAGAAGTTGATGAAGGATTTGGATATACTACAAAATTATTTTCATTTGTTGCTACATTATCAATGCCATCAATTACATCCGCTGTTTTATAAGTTACCTGAGTGATCGTTTCAAATCCAAAAATTATTTGCGAATTAATTTGTAATACCGGCATGCCTTCATTTTTTGCCATCCAGCGATATTCAACTGCGGTATATCCGAAAGGGATTTCAAAAATATCGTACGAAAAGGTATCTACAATAGCAATTTCTGACCTTGTCCTTAGCACTTCAAATTCCCCGGCGGGTGTTGTAATAGTTCCCCAGCCATCGTTTTCGTTGGTGCGACTGCGAAATTCGCTCCACCCGCCAAAACCGGGTACTGAAATACTAAATCCTGCTTCTGATGAAGTATTGTCGGAATATGCAGATGGAAATTGGTATAAAATTTCATTATTATCATAAGCTATCGGCAAAGGAATATCAGAAATTGTTCCCGCAAATCCGGTTTGCGCAAATTCATCATTATTCAGTTTATAAAAATTGAATACATCTTCAATAGTAATAAAGTCGTTGGCTAAATCGGTTGGATTTTGTTGTGCAACATCCGACGACAACCATAAAAAGAAATATAATGGGTCGGTATCTGTTGGGTCTTCAAAATTAGTCACTGTAGCAGTCATTACTTCTAAATCAGTAAAGTCCCAATTGTAATCCGGACCGGTTGCTTCGGCGTCAAAAGTAATTGCCGGATTTGCGTTAACGATATAATATGAATCGCCACCTGTTGCAAAATCAGATTCTTCTAAAACAATGGGGGACTGACTAAATGTAAAAGTTGCGAGTGTGCAAGCTAATACAAACGATAAAAATTTTTTCATGTTATTGAATTATTACAAAGATACGAAAGTAGGCGAATGCAGTGTTTAAGTTACAACCTGCATCATGCTGCTACAGGACAAACATGCATATATTGCAACAATGAAACAGACTGTATATCTTGCATTATGTTTAACAAATTTGCCATAATTCTCATCATATTCGGCATGGGAGCTTGTAACAAACCCAAAAACAAACCCGCTGCTGCTGTATCTTATCCGGTAAATGGCCTTCAACTAATTGTAGTGCAAACGCATGATTGGTCAACAACGTCCGGCACTATGCAGTTACTTGAACGCGCTGACACGGCATCTGACTGGCGGGTTGTCGATACTTTTGATGTTATGGTTGGCCGAAACGGAATGGCGCGCGATAAAAATTCAAGCTGGCAACAAACAACAAACGACCCTATTAAACAAGAAGGTGATGGATGTGCGCCTTCGGGAATTTTTTCATTAGGTCCCGTTTTTAGTAATCATGCTTTAGACAACTTAAACATGCCTTTTAAACAAGTGAATAAAAGTGATTTATGTGTAGATGATATTAATTCAAAATATTACAATACGTTAATTGATGTAGATACCATTTTAGAAAAAGACTTTAACAGTTTTGAATATATGCGCCGCGATGATCATCAATATGAATATGGTGTTTGGGTACATTATAATACCAATCCGCAAGTTCCGGGAAACGGCTCATGCATTTTTTTACATATTTATAAAACACCAAATACACCAACAAGCGGATGCACGGCAATGAGTAAAGAAAACATGCTCAAACTTATTCATTGGTTAAACGCATCAAAAAATCCAATGCTTATACAATATCCCATCCATCGATAAAAAATCAAATC
>DAORKJ010000058.1:3606-18189 GCA_035439505.1 Chitinophagales bacterium | reverse complement strand
TGGTAACACCACTCTGCTATCCGTCATCCAGCCCGACAGGGCGGCATCTAGGTAACCACACCGTCATACCCCAACCAGCCCGCCAGGGCGACACACTGGTTTACCAGCTCCACATTGGTACATCGGTACATTCCCTCATCGGTACATTAGTCGGTGGTCACATTAACCCCTCTCCAAACAACTTCACCATCCAAACTCTTCAACACAATTACATAAACACCGTTTTTTAACTCAAGCATATTTATTTCATTGTTTACTAATTCACCCGCCTTACAAATTTTTCCCTGTATATCAATAATTGCATAATTAGTTGCATTAATTAATTGTGCATTATCTATATACAATATCCCATGAGAAGGATTTGGATAAATAATTATTTCAGGTTCAATATTTACAACATCAACTTGAAAAGTATCATAATTAATTTCCCAACCAATTTCCTCCAATACCGTTAATGTTAAAATACCCGGCATATGATCCGCAACATTTGCTGCCGCTTTGGGTGTCATAAATTCATTATAACTGCCAACCGGATAAGTAGTTTCATCCCAATGTGATAAACTTGAACCAAGTGTAAACGTTGCCGGAGCATAGATTTTGGGACGTATGCCATCGTTTTCTAAAATAATTTCGGGACTATCAAAAAATAAATTGTTACTTATTTGAGCGTCACCTAGAGCCGTTGAAGGATTCTCATAAGTGGTTAATGCAACACCGGAAAAGTCTTCCAGATATTTATCAAAAATGCCCGGCATGGTATCCAGTTCCGGCCAAATAAATGTAGTAGTTAAAGGAAAAAACGAAGAAGCGAAAATTAATCCGAAAGAACCTTCCGTTCCCGATTTATTCGAAAGACTTAAAAATCCTAAGCCGTGACAAATTTCATGTAATACGGTGGAAACAAAATCATATTCTCCCGGACCGGGATTTTCATCTAATCCGTAATACCAATTCGCAGTTGAGCTGATATAAATTTCAATATCGGCATCATCACCATTTAAATCTGTTCCTGCTATTGAATTAGCCAAACACGATGCATACCAATAATTGAGAAAAGGCGCATCAACAAAATTAATTTCCCCGTTTGGAAAAGTAATACCCAACTGTCCGGGAAGCAGCGGCTGCAAATGCGCAACAATTTTAATAGGCACATCACTTATCAAAAAATTACTCCAAATATCTGTTGCATAATTAAATGCCGTTTCGGATTCTGCAGTAAATCCAATAAATTCCACCTCAAATGTAGCTGCCTGAGCCTTAACCTGTTGTGGAGCCGAGAGCAATACCACAACAGCAATTATAACAATTAAAAATATGCGCATAATTTCAATTTGTATTCAAAAATACACAATAGTTAATTGGTTATTAATCATTTATAATGTAATTACGTCATAAAGCTCATTAAAATTTTTCACAACATTTTCGGGTTTAGCAGGAGTTATTCTTGTCACAAAATGCCTTACGCTGTTATTAGAAATCCTTATTTTCCAAGCCTTATAAAAAATCTATGACAATTTTGTTTTATTTTTATTGCAGATTCGGCGCAGCCCTTAAAATATGTTTTCAGGTTTTAATAATATAAATCAATCGGTTTGGACAATTGTGTTGTTCCTGCTTTTTCCTGTAGCAACTTTTGCGCAAACAAGAACAATTGAAGGTCATGTTTACGATAATGAAACAAAACAACCCATTCCTCTTGCTACTGTAATAATTAAAAATACCGATTTTGGCGTTTATACTGAAGAAGATGGTAGTTTTTATATAAACACTGCACTCAACAACGACACCCTGTTAATTTCTTACATCGGTTATTATAGCGACACCATAATTTTAGGTAAACAACAGACACAAAGGTTTACTGTTTTTTTAAAACCCCAGAATTTTAATTTATATGAAGTGGTAATTAAACCACGTGAAGATCCTGCGCGAGTTTTAATGAAAAAAGTAATTGAACACAAAAAAGAAAACGATTATTATAATATTGATGGTTATAAAACCCGCGCTTATACCAAAATAGAATTGGATCTCGGCAACCTGGTGCTCGACAACATGAATGCAGAGGATAATATGCGCAAAAAAAATCCTTATAATGTATTAATCGACCATATTGATACATTAAATGACGAAACCAACTACTTGCCATTCTTTTTTACTGAAACCTTATCTGATTTGTATTTCAGAGAAAGTCCGAAATCGAGAAAAGAAGTAATAGTAGCCAGCAGAACTTCGGGCATAAATAACGCAAGCGCATCTCAAATTTTAGGCAACTATTATGAGCAGTATAATATTTATAACAATTACTGGTTCATTATAAATAAAAATTTTGTTCCCCCGGTTACCGATGCCTGGAATTTTTTTTATAAAGTTGAACTAACCGATTCGGCATTCATCGATAATTATTGGTGTTATAAAATTAATTTCTCTCCACGCCAGAAACAGGAAAATGTGTTTGAAGGATATATGTGGATTGCAGATGACGATTTTGCTGTGAAAGAAGTCTATATGAGCCTCGATAGCGCCGCAAATATTAATTATTATAAACGCGCCGTTTTTTATCAGCAATATGAAAAAGTGGACGATAAACATTGGGTACTTAAACAAGATAAAATTTTAGGCGAGTTTTTACCTATGCAAAATTCGGCCAGTATTATTGTTCGTAAATCCACCACTTATCAATCATATATATTCGCTGCCGATATTTTTGATGAGGTAGTAAAATTGCGCGATGATATTGTGTATAGCGACAGCGTGATTAATAATGACGAACAATTTTGGGCATCAATCAGACCCGAAGCACTCAATAAAAATGAAACAGGGGTTTATGAATTAGTCGACAGCCTTCAGAATATTAAAAGTTTTATGACAGTCGTCGACTTGTATAACACGTTAATGTACGGCTACTGGAATTTGGGGTATGTGCGTATTGGGCCTTTCGCCAATATGATTAGCAGCGATGAAGTAGAAGGATTGCGATTGCGCTTAGGTGCTAAAACTGGCGACCTGATTAGCAAAAGAATGAGCCTTGGTGGTTATCTGGCTTATGGAATAAAAGACAATGCCTTTAAATATGGTGGTGATTTTAATATTGTTGTAAACAAAAAACCATGGCAACAATTTAAATTCTCGTACGAAAACGACCTGGATGTCAGCAGCAACGAAGGGGTGACTTTTGGTGAAGATAATATCCTATCCGGATTTTATCGCCGACGTGATACACCACAAAAAATTCTTGACCATGAAAAAATTCGTGGGCATTATGAAAAAGACTGGATTTGGGGTATTTCCAATTCCGTGACTTTTACGTCCGTAAAAATGCATCCGCTTTTTGACATCTATTATTATAACCAGCACGATTCATTGGTTAGCGATATCAATAATGCCGAATTAGATTTCGGTTTGCGATTTGCTTACAGAGAAAAATTCTTATTTGATAATTATCGTCGTTATAGTTTAGGAACAAGTTATCCGGTTATTAATTTTCATTATAAAGTTGGTATTCCCGATGTTGGTTCAAGCGATTTTAAATATACCGCATTCGAATTTAGTATCGATGATTATTTTTTGCTGGGTAGTTTTGGCGCTACCGATTATTCCATTAAAGCCGGAAAAGTATATGGCAATTTACCAACACTGTTGTTGGAAAGTCCTCCGGGAAATGAGACTTATTTTATGAACCACGGCAATTTCAATCTCATGAATGAGTATGAATTTGTAATGGATACTTATGCAGAATTATTTCTAACACATAGCTTCCACGGTTTTTTTCTCAATAAAATCCCGTTAATTCAAAAACTTAAATTGCGCGAAGTAGCAACATTTAAAATGGTTTATGGCAAATTAATCGCCGACAATGCCGCTGCTAATAATTATTTAAAAAATGTAGAACCCTTTTACATTGGAAATGCTGCACCTTCACCAAAACCTTATATGGAAGCCGGTATTGGAGTAGAAAACATTTTCAAACTTATTCGTGTAGATGCAATCTGGCGCTTATCCTATCGCAACAATCCCTTAGCGCCTAATTTTGGTGTAAGGGTTGGCGTGAGTTTAGACATATAAAAAAACCTGTTTCCAAAAAGATACTCAGTTTGAAAACAGGCTTCTATAATAAATTAATAATTTGTTATTGCACTTTCATCAGCTTCGCTAAATATACACCTGCCGCTGTTTGCATTTTACATAAATAAGTTCCTGTTGGTATTGCACTTCCATCAGTAGTATTTCCCGACCACGTGTAATTAAATGCGCCGGCATTTGAAATTATATCATCTTCAAACACTAATTCTCCTTTCAAATTATAAATTGAAATAACCACTTCACCACTTGTTGGTAATTCAGCGGTTAAATTAAATAAATTGCCTGAAGGGTTCGGCGATACTAACAATTCATGTTGCATAGCTGATGCTAATTCTTCAATACTGATGATAATTTCCGGTGTATTCAATCTTACATCTGTATATAAGCGATATTCTCCCGGTAACAAATTAATTGTTGCGCTAATATTCGACACGTTAATGCTATCCCCTGAAAAATATTCATACCAAAATCCGGTATGCTGAAAATTAGGATTAACACTCGCGTTATACACATCAAAATTGCCTATAACCGTAACATTCATTTCATCGTTATTCAAATTGATGCGTTTTCCTGAACCGGCTACATTTAATATAAAGCTAGTGGAGCTAAATGCAGGATAAGTTGTTTTTAATTTTATTAATTCGCTCCACACCTGATTAATGCGCAATCTACTGGCAATATCATAATAATTCCACAAAACAGGTTTATTACAAACCCTGCAACCATAGTCAATACTAATATCGTATCCTAATTCACCAAATTGCCAAATCATTTTAGGTCCCGGAATCGTAAAGAAAAACGCTCCTGCTAATTCCATTCTCGACAATGCAACCGGTAAATATTTTACATTATAATCCGGATTTCCGCTATTACCAAAAGTTAAGTTTTTATACATTAATCGCTCTTCGTCATGACTTTCCATATATCCCATTACGTGCGGATCACTCCAGCCTCTGGCTACATAGCTCATCCAGTTAATATCTGAACCGGTATAACCCATTGTGCCCTGTGCATAGTTGTAATTGGAATTTCCCCACAACAAAAATCCATAATCGCTTAATTCCTCTTCTTCGGTATTTACCGCAAAATGTTCAAGAATTAATATGGCATCCTCCTCAACCGCATACAATACATCTGCAATATCTTTCCAAATTGCTATCCGTGTTGCATCATATTGTCCCCATAATCCAACATCGCCTAAAGTATTTGTTTGTGTATATCCTTTCGATAAATCAAATCGATATCCGTCAACATTAAATTCCTGCAACCAATACGAAAAAATAATATTGCGCATATTTCTGGTCGCATCACTTTCGTGATTAAAATCATAACCAACATTATAGTCGTGTTTTGGCACTGTATTAAAATAAGGCGAATTTGCAGCCGGTGCGTTTGCCAGCGGATCCCACCACATTTGTGCTAAAGGACTTTGACCAAATGCATGATTCATGGCAATATCCAAAATAACGGCAATGCCATTTGCGTGACACGAATCAATAAAAATTTTAAATGCTTCTCGCGTGCCATAATATTTATCTAACGCAATAAAAAAACTTGGATTATATCCCCAACTTTCATTGCCCTCAAATTCCATCACCGGCATAAATTCAATCGCATTAATGCCTAGTGCTTTTAAGTAAGATAAGGTATCAAGTAATGTTTGATAATTTCTTGCCGCTAAAAAATCGCGAACCAACAATTCATAAACCACTAAATCCTCAACAGCAGGTGGCGTAAACTCAGGAATTGCCCAAGTATATGCCGGTTGTGCTGTTTGGAACACGCTCACAATGCCCGAAGCTTTTCCTGTTGGGTAATCTATTAATCCCGGATAAGTAACTTCCGGTATATAACTATCGTTCCATGGGTCCAGCACTTTTTCAGCGAGTGGATCTGCTACCCATAAATTACCATCAATAAAATATTGGTATGGATATTCTTTACCCGCTTCTAATCCTGTTAATGTTACCCACCATGTTGCACCATCTGAATCTAAATTCATAAAACTAGATTCTTGTAACATCCAATTGCTATGTTCACCTACAGCAAAAATGTACGATTTAAATGGTGCATACAATACAAGTGTTACCGTATTATCATCAATATAATTAATGCCTTGATGTAAACCTGCAGGCACATCTGCCATTATCGGGTCACCAATAACATAATAATATGTTGAATCTACTTTAATATCGCCATCTCCTTTTGCCACCACACGTATTTCGCCTAAACCAAAACTTGCAGCTGTAATATCATATTCTATACTGGATAAATCTGTTGCTACAGCTTCTGCACCATTTACATATAAATACATACTATCAGCAAATACCGCTGCAGCTGAAACATGAATATTATCTCCTAAATCAATAATAAATGGGTCTGTTGTTGGAGATGTTATGGCTACGTTTAGTCCATCTTCGTATACATTAACAAAAATATCTGAACCATCTGTATCTCGGCCTACAACATCACCGGAAGCTGTTCGAAAAACAAATGCCATTTGTAAAATGGTATCATCTTCAGTTGCGCCATAAAAGTCCAGAATACTGGTATACTCAATTTGATATAAATTATCGCCTATTTCCGTCATCAGCACCTCCGGGTCCGGCGTTCCCCATACACCTTGCGTATATTGCCAGTCGGTTGGAGAGTCGCTTTCAGTGGTAATAAGCCCGGTATGCGCATAAATTGGGCCCGGAACATCCGCTAATGCGCCATTTCCCTGAGTGGCATCAAATATAATGGTAACCGGCACATCTACTGTTGGGAATACCGGAATAGTTGTAACTGCCTGAGCGCTAGCTAATTGTGCAATTAACAATAAGCCTGCTAATTGAGTATATCGTCTGAACATACAGTAAAAATACAATGATGTTGTTAGAACTCATCTCAAATTGGACAGGGATTTTTTATTTTAAGTAAGTAAACGCATTTATAAATCACTTCATGCGCATTAGAGAAAGCATTAAAATTTATAAAACGTTATAAAGTAGAAGTTAATTATTCCTTAAATTAACAGTAAAAACTATTATTGAATATTACCCGCTTCATCCATTTCAATAAAAGGATTGAAGGCAATTTCCCAATAATTGTTCTCAGGGTCTGCAACGTAACCACTATATCCTCCCCAAAAAACCTTTTCGGGTGATTTAATTACGGTTACATTTTTAGCAATAAGCTCCTCAAACAAAGCATTTACTGCTTCAATAGAAGGCAACAACAAAGCAGTTGTAATTTGTTTAAAATTTCCGGCTTCTGCTTCAATACCAATATCCTTTGCTAGTTCTGTAGATGGATACAAGCTTAATATAAATCCATTGAGCTTAAAAAACACGATATCACCCTGCTCCAACATTAGTGTCCAGCCAAATTGATTCAAATAAAAATTTTTCATCAAATCAAGATTGCGAACACCAATGGTGAGCAGAGATAATCGTTGCGGAAACATTTTAAAATAATCCCTTTTTTTCTTTGTGAATAAAAGCACTGTCTAATAAATCGCCATCAAAATCTTCAACATCATTATCATTAATACGATGATAAACGGCACTAATAAAAATGGTTTGTCCTGCAGATGTAACTGCAATAACAAATAAAATTCCTATTCCGGCTAAAACAATTGAAGGAATTAAACCAATTAATGAACCAAGAAAAAATAAAGGCAAACCAATAATCAGTATACCTAAAATTTGCACAATGCCAAAACTAAATGAAGAGCCTAATGACTCCCCCCATTTTTCCTTCATAATTTGTGCTGATCTTTTAAATGCAGCAATAGGAGTGAGGTTTTCATAAGCTAATACCGGAACTACAAAAAATGTGGTAATTGACCACGCCACGCCTGCAAGAGCAGCTATAATTTGTCCAACTTTTCCCAGATTTTCTTCCAATAATCGGAAAATCAAACCAACAGTAGCAGCCATTGCCGACCATGCTAAAATATCGCCGAGGCGACTTAAACTAAAGTTTAAACCATCCGATACTTTTGGTACACCGCCCTGAAAGTAAATGCGTGCGCAATGTATCAAACCCATATTAAAAAATACGACAATAAAATAATTGATTAAATAAAATACAAAAAGTCCGATATAAGTTATGATATCTCGTTCCCTAACTACAGCTCCAAAATTGCCTTCATTGGGAAGTAATAAAATAGCAAGATAAGATGCAAACAATAATAACAATGATGCACCGGATAATACCGGAAAAAGTAACAATTGTTTGTGTTTTTTGATAACGGCAAAACTGCTCATCGACAGTTTCCAGCCATTGGAGAGGCGGTCAAGAAATCCCATTTATGTGTTTATTTCCCATAAATGTAAAATTTTTCCGATAAAAAAACAATTCCGGGTTATTTAAGCGTAAAGCTTTGTGCTATTTTTCTAAAATCTGATAAGTAGTCCTCATATTTTGCGCTTGTCATACCCACCATAATATAAAAGGATTCATTATCGGGATACAACATGACAAAATAAATTAATTGAGGCTTTTTTTCTCTGTCTTTTCCTTCAGCAACAATTTCATAACCACTTATATTATTAATAGTAATGGGATTAATTGTCTTTATTACCGTCTCCTCAGCATAAGGTAAACTTTTTAAGCGGCTTTGAGTATAAGCCTTGGTATCGCCAATCGTAACGCTGGCAAACGAACTACCTACCGTAAATACCGCGTTATCAGAACCCTGTGTTGGCATTTTCCCGTCTTGCGAATACATTAATGCGCCAGAAACATATCCGGAATATATCATTGATGTTCCTGTTGGATCCAATGCAAACTTTACCGCTTCTTTGCCATTCTCAGCCGTTGTTTCATTATAACGCACACTTTTCATCGACGATAAAATAATGTCGCCCACAGCAGTCTCGTTTTCAGGATACATACCATTTACCATAACTGCTTGTTTGTCATTTCCAAAAATGAACACTTGTTTATTAAATATTACTTCGTTTGCTTTTTGTTTAATCAAATAAGTAAAAGCGGTAATCTCATTAAAAATTATAGTATCACTGTTTATTAATATTAAACCCGCTTTCGCTAATGCATCTGCAGTAAATGAATTTACAATTACCATATAATTAGTAGGTAATTCTGTAATCATAATCGATGAACCTGTAGTTGGTTGCTGAAAACCGGAAAATGTTTCTGCTTTATCAAATCCTTTCGGAGGCACCATACTACAGTGTGTTCCCGGAACCTGGAAAAGGCTGTCAACCTGAGCGTGAACAAAAAAATTAATGCTCACAAATAATATCAACAGAATTTTTTTCATGCGTTATTTTGCAATTTCTTTTTGAAGAATTTTTTTATCTAAAATAAACGGACCAAACGGAATTATTGATGCCACTACTGCCAATAATGTTTTTTTAAACGGCCAATCGTGTACCATTTTTACATTAAGTCCGGTAAACATATATAAAATAAAAAGTCCGCCGTGAATCCATCCCATTATATCAACCGCCTGCGGAATATTTGCTGCATATTTTAAAGGCATTGCTATAAATAATAATAATAAAAACGAAATGCCTTCAAATATGGCAACTGTTCTAAATCTGCCAATTTCTGTTGTATACCACTTGTTTTCCATCTTGTTGCTTTTCTTTTTAGCCGCGACAAAGGTAGCCACTTTTTAATTGAATTGTGTTAATGACTATTACCCCGTTTTTTTAAGTTACTTTTATACCGGAATAACCGCTACTACATGTTATTGATAGGTAAAAAACAACGATTAAAAGCAATTCGTTTTGTCCCGGAAGGTGTTTTTCTGGACGATGGCGCAGAAGGTGTATTATTACCCAGAAAGCAGGTGCCGCCCGGTTTAAGAACGGACGACGAGGTTGAGGTATTTATCTATAACGATGGCGATGGTGCACTAATGGCCACTACAATGGAGCCCAAAGGGGTATTGGATGAAATTGTTGCTTTGGAAGTAATTAATGTTACTCCTAATGGCGCTTATTTGCAATTGGGAATTCCGAAAGATGTTTTTTTACACAAAAGTCAAATTCGAAATAATGCCGAACCTGGTGATATTAAAGTGGTGAAGTTAATTCTCGATTATGATGGCAGACTTGCTGCAACAGAATTAATTGAATCATGGCTTGATAATTCGGAATTAACCGTAATTGAAAAAGAACAAGTTTCAATCATTATTATTCGCGAAACCGATTTGGGATATAATGTTGCAATAAATAATAAACACCTCGGCTTATTACATTACAGCGATGTATTCCGTCATGTAAAACCAGGCGATGTATTTACCGGACATATTAAACGTATTTTACCGGAAAATAAATTAGATGTGGCAGAAGGAAAACACGGCTATCAGCGAGTTGAAGATGAGTTGGGGAAAATTTTGCGACTGTTAGACGAAAACGATGGCTTTTTACCATTTCACGACAAAAGTGAAGCCGAAGATATTTATGCTTACTTCGCGATGAGTAAAAAAACATTTAAAAAAGCAGTCGGCGCATTGTACAAACAACGAATTATTCGTTTGAGTGAAGAAGGTATTCACAAGGTTTAATCAACATTTCTTTTTATTATTATTTTGTGTGCATTACACTATCGCGCAACATTTTCATGTAGGCTAACCCTTTTTTTCTTGCAAAATTGATATTCCTTTCCGGTATCGACATGGGTTCACTATAATTTTCTAAGGCTATATCTATTTCAGCTTCTCTAATTAAATGAAACATAGGGTATACAGACCGATTGGTATAATTTGCTGCATCATTTTCATCACTCCCTGCAAATAAATAATTCGGATGAAACCCCGCCACCTGATAAACACCTTCAAAACCGCTGTTTTTCATTATGTCTTCTGCCATTCCCAAAAAATCGAGATACGTTCGGAAATCTGTTAATGATTCGGGAACAATAATAAAAGTTGTTGATGTTAATTCGTGCTCGTCTAAATAGGTGCATTCATCCAAGATAAGTTGCAATAACTTTGCTGTTTCGGCTTTTGCCATTACGACATATCGAACGGCGTTATTGCGCACGGGACCAGCAGCAAACGGACAAAAGTGACAGCCAATTACTACCTGCTTTATCCATTCTTGTGTGTGGAGGATTACATCCTCGTCAGTTATCAATTATTATTCATTATCCATTCATTTAGTGCTTGATAAAACCCCTAAAGCGGTTATGATATCTATAAGGTGAGCAATAATATCAATAGATTAAAGATAATGGATTTTTAAGCACTCCAACAAAATCAACAAAATCGCCTGTTGCCAAAGCATTACCTTTGTATAATGAAACCGGCAACCTTATCTGATATTAAAAAAGAACTGCAGCTGCTCGACCCTCAGCATGTAACAGAACTATGTATCCGAATGGCCCGATTTAAAAAGGAGAATAAAGAATTACTCACCTATCTGCTTTTTGAGTCATCTAATGAACAAGCTTTTATTGAAGGTATTAAAGAAGAAACAATTGCTTTCTTCGAAACGATAAATGATAGCAATCTTTATTTTGCCAAAAAAAGTATCCGAAAAATTTTGCGCAATATCAATAAACATATTCGATATTCAGGCAATGCAGCTACTCAGGTAGAACTCTTACTATTCTTTTGCAAATCATTAAAAGAATCAGGAATTCCCTATCATACCAGCGCCGCAATGGTGAATTTATTCGATGCGCAAATTAAAAAAATCAATAAAGCCCTGAGCACTATGCACGAAGATTTACAATATGATTTTAAAAAAGACCTGAAACAATTGATATAATCACATATTTTTACTCTAAATCCTTTTCTTGAGCGCCGAAGTAATATTAATTACACCACCATTTACGCAATTAAATACGCCCTATCCAGCTACGGCATATTTAAAAGGATTTCTCAATACTAAAAATATAACCGCTTTTCAAGCCGATTTAGGTATAGAGGTAATTTTAAAGGTGTTTACTAAAAACGGCCTCAACAAAATATTTGATACCATTCAGCAACAACATCCCGAAAATGCGGATGCATTGTCGTGTTTAGTATTGCGAAACGACTACGTGGCAACCATAGAGCCGGTTATCCTCTTTTTGCAAAATAAAGCGCCTACACTTGCTCATCGTATTGCCGCAGGCGGTTTTTTGCCGGAAGGTCCGAGGTTTCAGCAATATGATAATTTAGACTGGGCTTTCGGTCATATGGGCGTTACCGAAAAAGCAAAATACATGGCTACCATGTATCTCGAAGATATTGCTGATATCATATCGACTTTTGTAGACCCTCACTTTGGATTTAGCCGATATGCAGAACGACTCGCAAGATCAGCCAATTCATTTGATGAATTATATCTGCAATTACATAATGCGCCGACTTTTTTTGATACTATTTTATTCGAAATCATTCATCAGCATATTCTTCAACATCATCCTAAAATTTTAGCCATTTCAGCTCCATTTCCAGGTAATGTGTATGCAGGATTTCGTTGTGCGCAATTTGTAAAACAACATTTCCCTCAAATTAAAACTGTGTTGGGTGGAGGTTTTGCAAATACGGAATTGCGCGCTGTTGCCGATGCGCGTGTTTTTGAATTTTTCGATTTTATTACACTCGATGATGGTGAAGCGCCAATTGAACAATTAGTAAATTTTGTGCGTAATAATATTACTATTGAGGAATTAAAACGAACATTTACTTTAGTAAATAACAACGTGGTTTATATCAACAACAGTAAATGTATTGATTACAAACAATTTGAAACAGGCACACCCGATTATAGCGATTTATTATTGGATAAATATATTGCTGCTATTGAAGTAATAAATCCAATGCATAGTTTGTGGAGCAATGGACGCTGGAATAAACTTACCATGGCACATGGTTGCTATTGGGGTAAATGTACTTTTTGCGATATTTCATTAAATTATATTCAAGCCTATGAACCTTTAACTGCTGCTGTTATTTGCAACCGCATGGAACAAATTATGGCACAAACCGGCGAATCGGGTTTTCATTTTGTGGATGAAGCTGCACCGCCGTCATTAATGCGCGCAGTAGCTTTAGAAATAATTAAACGCAATTTAGTAGTAAGCTGGTGGACCAATATTCGTTTCGAAAAAAGTTTTACCCGCGATTTATGTTTATTGCTGAAAGCAAGTGGTTGTATTGGTGTAAGTGGTGGCCTGGAAGTGGCTTCTGACAGATTACTCGAATTAATTCAAAAAGGGGTAAACGTTGAACAGGTAGCGCGTGTAAATAAAAATTTTACCGATGCCGGAATTATGGTGCACGCTTATTTAATGTATGGCTTCCCAACGCAAACCGTACAGGAAACAATCGATTCCATGGAAATGGTGCGCCAGCTTTTTGAAAATGGTGTTTTACAATCCGGATTTTGGCATCAATTTGCCATGACCGCCCACAGCCCTGTTGGTTTACATCCTGAACAATTTCATGTTACCATTAAAAATAATCAAATAGGAGCTTTTGCCAATAATGATTTGGAGCACCTCGACCCAACCGGAGCCGACCATAGTAAATTTGGTGAAGGCCTGAAAATTTCCTTATTTAATTATATGGAAGGCGCGGGATTAGACAAACCTGTTCATACCTGGTTTAAAGAAAAATTTCCGGCTACAACCATTCCTCCAAATTATATTGAATCAATTTTAAATAATAGCGCGCCATTAATTGCTAACGAAAATCATAAAGTAATTTTTTTAGGAAATGCGCCGCAAACAAACTTTTTTACCAAAACTAAAAAAGGTGTTACACATCAAATGGCGGCTTTACTTTTTTCAACCAGAACAGGTGAGTTGGAAATTAAATTAACACGTGAACATGGCATTTGGTTATCAGCCATGTTACAACACATGAAAGCAAATAACGAAACCATATTTACTTTAACGCAAATAAAGGAAAATTATACATCATCCGGTTTAATCGATTTTGAATTATTCTGGAACAACCCTCCGGTAAATACACTTTTTGAAGTAGGTTTATTACATATTTAAATATCCAATAATTCCTTGTTTTTTAATGTTATGCCTTTTTCAGGTTCAACAATAAATGTTACAATATACCATAAAGTCTTTTCACCGGTAACTGTTTTAATCATGGTGCTTACTTCTAACATATCTTTTTTAGGTGTATTAACCACTGCTGACCCATACGACCAGTCGGTGAAACCCGCGTAAGCGTTAGTTTCAAAGGTTAATTGTGTGTTGTTAATGAATTGCTTTAAAACGTCTTTATTCTCGAGCTGCTCTGGTGTTAATAGCAGCAACTGTTGTATACCTTCTGCCGAAGTTTGATAAATCAAAAATGTATTTTGAATAGCTCTTAATCCAATTGAACAATAACCTGCCAAAGACGGATCATTAATATCCGAACTAACTGCAAATCCGGTTAAATTCAAATCGTTGATGCCATCGCTGTTCAGGTCTAAAAAAGTATTGGGAATTATTCCGCATGGCAACGGTTGAGTATCGTTTTGAGCCTGGGTTAAAAATGGTAACACAACAATTAAAAATATGATTGCTCTTTTCATATTCATGATTTGT
>DAORKJ010000058.1:0-3506 GCA_035439505.1 Chitinophagales bacterium | reverse complement strand
GCTGTTACATCTACTGCCGGGAAAATACGTTTGTTGAATAATTTTCTTTCGAGTTGTAATTCCATATTACCTGTTCCTTTAAACTCTTCGAAAATTACCTCATCCATTTTACTTCCGGTATCAATTAATGCCGTTGCTAAAATAGTAAGCGAACCACCGAATTCAATATTTCGTGCCGCACCAAAAAATTGTTTTGGTTTTTGCATTGCATTTGCTTCCACACCACCCGATAATACTTTTCCGCTTGAAGGAGCAACGGTATTATGTGCTCGTGCTAAACGCGTAATTGAATCGAGTAAAATAACTACATCCTGTCCGCACTCAACCAAACGTTTTGCTTTTTGTAAAACAATACTGCTCACCTTCACGTGTTTTTCGGCAGGTTCGTCGAATGTACTGGCTATTACTTCTGCATTTACACTGCGCTCCATATCGGTAACCTCTTCAGGGCGCTCATCAATAAGTAATACTATTAAATAAACTTCCGGGTGATTTTGTGCAATGGCATTGGCAATCGATTTCAATAAAAATGTTTTACCAACTTTTGGTTGCGCTACAATCATTCCGCGTTGCCCTTTTCCAATTGGTGTAAATAAATCAATTACACGAGTTGAATAATCTGTCGGGCTATAAACTAAGTTTAATTTCTTTTCTGGAAATAACGGTGTTAGGTAATCGAAGGGTACTCTGTCGCGAATTTCTTTTGGGTCGCGTCCGTTGATGGTTTCTACGCGTAATAAAGCAAAATATTTTTCGCCTTCTTTCGGAGGGCGGACAAATCCCGAAACCCAGTCTCCGGTTTTTAATCCAAATAATTTTATTTGCGATGGTGATACATAAATATCATCAGGCGAGGTTAAATAATTATAATCGGCACTGCGTAAAAAACCATATCCGTCAGGCATCATTTCTAATACACCTTCTCCCGGAACTGCTCCGTCTAAATCAATATTAAATCTAGGCTCTCTGGTTTTTTTAGGGTATTGATGTTGTTGCTGCGGCGCCTCTTCTCTATTATTTACAACAGGCTGCTCATTTGTTTGTTGCTCGACAATCGGTTGCTCGTTATTTTGCTGATTGTTGGATTGATTGTTAAACGATTCATCACGTGTTTCAGGCACTTCAATTTTTACATCTTCATCATCTTCTTCAACAAAAGCAATTTCGGGAGTTACCACTTTATCATCAGTGTCATCACCGGCTAATTCTTTCTTTTTTCGCGGACGTAATAATCGCTTGCGATCATTCTTTTTGTCGTCGCTGGTTTTATGGGTACTCACAGCTTTTTTGGTCGTACCAACAATGGCTGACACCAATTCACTTTTACCCATTTTTTTAAAGTTGTTGATCGATAATGACTCCGCAATCTCTCTCAGTTCAGGAACGAGCATATCGTTCAACTGTGCTTCAGTATACATTACAAACTTTTATAAGTTAAAAAATAAAATTTCACTAAATACAATGTAGGTTCAATCTAAAAACGAAAATAAATTCAGGAAAAAAAACTGACTGAATAAAACAAAAGAAATATTCAGATGAGATGTCCTTTAGTTGGTTAATCGGACTTTACAGTGCAATGATAAGGCGGAAAGTTGAAATAAACAAACTCAAAGGTAACAGGTCATCTAATTAATTGATTATGAATAAGATATAAGGCAAATAAATTTCCACTCCTTACTTTACATGGTATTATAACGCCATTTTTAAACCAAATAATATGGCAAACAACAAAAACCTTTGTTTATTCTTTAGCTACAGCGGGCTTCCACGTATCTTTGCCAAAATTTTTACCCGATGCTTGATATTAACTACCTGAGAGCCAATACCGAAATTGCCAAACAACGATTAACTAAACGCAATAAATATGATATTGCTTTAATTGACCAGCTTTTGCAATTGGACGACGAGCGCAAAAAAACCCAAACCGCACTCGACAATACGCTTTCAGAAACAAATGCAACAAGCAAAGAAATAGGTAAAATGATGGCGCAGGGTCAAAAAGATGCTGCTGAGGCCATGAAAAATAAAGTAGCAGAACTTAAGGTGCAATCTGCCAACCTGGAACAACAGCACGCAACAATTGCAGAAAATATTAAAAACCTGCTGCTCACACTCCCTAACCTGCCACAGGAAATTGTTCCTGCCGGTAAAGATGCTGAAGATAATGAGGTAGTGCGCAGCGGCGGCGACATTCCTGTATTTAGTTTTAACGCACAACCACATTGGGAGCTGACCGAAAAATATAATCTCATCAACTTTGAGCTGGGGAATAAAATAACCGGTAGCGGATTCCCGGTATATATTAATAAAGGCGCTCGTTTACAACGTGCATTAGTTGCGTATTTCCTCGATAAAGCGGGTGAAGCCGGTTATATTGAATATATCCCGCCATTTATGGTAAATGCCGATTCTGCTTACGGAACCGGTCAGTTGCCTGATAAAGAAGGCCAAATGTATCACGCTGTTGTCGATGATTTTTACCTGATTCCAACTGCCGAAGTGCCTGTTACCAATATTTACAGAGATGTGATTGTGAAAGAAGATGAGTTGCCAATAAAAATGACCGCTTACTCTCCTTGTTTCCGCCGCGAAGCCGGCAGTTATGGTAAAGATGTGAGAGGTTTAAACCGTTTACACCAATTCGAAAAGGTAGAAATTGTTGAAATTGCTCACCCCGACAATTCCGTTGAGCGCCACGAAACCATGGTTAAACATGTAGAAAATTTGGTTCAAGAGCTCGGTTTGCCTTACCGTATTTTGCGTTTATGCGGTGGCGATATGGGTTTTGCTTCAGCTATTACCTACGATTTTGAAGTGTTTTCTGCAGCTCAGCAACGTTGGTTAGAAGTAAGTTCTGTTTCTAACTTCGAAACATTCCAGTCCAATCGCCTAAAATGTCGTTTTAAGGACAGCGCCGATGGTAAAAATAAATTAGTGCATACCCTCAATGGAAGCGCCCTGGCATTGCCGCGTATTCTTGCTGCTATTTTAGAAAATAATCAAACGCCCGAAGGCATCAACATCCCTGAAGTGCTTTGGAAATATACCGGGTTTAAATCAATATAAAAATACTTGGAGCAGCAACATTCCGCTCCGCCTTATACATCCCAACCGGCCATCCATTCCAACTCCGCTCCCGTTGAAAAAACGGGATGCGTGGTTTCCATTCCTGTCCGGGCTAACCGTTGATTTCTAAGTAACCCAAAGCAAAGTTTATCGTATAATTAGCGTTTTTTTGTGACATGGTAATGTTTACCAAAACTACCATTTATCGACCAAAAGCCCTGATTTTGCTATCAACTCAAGCATCAAATGTGACATATTTATCATTAACGGAAAACCGTGAATTTGATGAACGGTAGTTTGAATTTTAGTTGGGGGTAGGTAAATTACGGTCCGGTAGAAAAATATTGAAAATATATAATGAAAATTACCTAAGTTTATTTCGCTTATACTACCAATTGTTGGGGGATTGGGGAAGTGGGGTTGCGCATATAAACAAGTTA